>JALZVA010000134.1 GCA_023301335.1 Akkermansiaceae bacterium | reverse complement strand
TCACTTTGTGGAAGCCGATTCAAGACTCGATATGGACTAGCTTATTTTTGAAAGATCTTTTGCTCAAGGGGACAAAAAAACCGATCGTGGAAACTCTTAGTTGAACTTCGCTCCGATCGACTGCTTCGACCCTCTTGTTGCAGCGACTTGCTGCGGCGAGGCGGAACCTACTCAAAATTCTGATTTCTGCAAGATCTTTCTGCTATAAATATGATTTTTTTTCGTATCGTTGCGTAAAGCTTTAAAAACAAGGGGTTTAAAAAATATCTTAAAAAACAGGTTTTTGAGAGTTCTTAGAATTTAGTTAATTTTTCTTAACAGAATAGCGTGCTTTCCCATTATTTCATTGCTATTTTTCAGTCTAAATGTGCATCCTTTCTCTAGCTTACTCATGAAATCTGATCGTTCTAAACCTAACCACGTCTATATCCTTCAAGGGGATTGGGAGAATGGTCTAGCTTTAGTGGCGAAAGATCTTATACTTAATGAGGTGAATGTCACTAAGGTTATACTCCAAGCGAGTGATCTCGCGTATAAGCTACACAGTATCCCCACGGTTTCCTTTGCTGCGCCTTTGGATGATTTTAAGGAATGGTTACGGGAGGAGATAGAGCTCAATCAAGTCGATTGCTTATTTCTCTACAATCAGTATCGCCCTTATAATGCTATAGGCTATGCCTTAGCTGAGGAAATGGGAATAGAGTGTGTGGTTTTAGAGCTTGGCTTACTCCGTCCAGATTTCATCACTATCTATTCTCGAGAGAAGGACATGTTTACTTACTTGGCCAAAGAATGGGACCGTATTCAACAGCATGCTATTCATCTAGAGTCAGCTGATGACGCTCCTCGGATTACATCTGCAAAGACACCGGCTAAGATGCTGCAATTTGCCTATTCTTATACATTCAGTCGGTTTGCGTCGAAGCTTCTCCGCCTCTATCCACATTACGAGGATCAGCGAAGCATGAGCTTTAGACACCATTTTGCGGCGGGAGTCCGTGGCTTACTTCGCTTTCAAGGGCGAGATAAGCAGAGTAGATTCAATCAGATTCTTGAAGAAAAATGGTCTAAAAAATACTATCTAGTGCCTCTACAAGTCCACTGTGACAGTCAAATTACCGTCCGATCTCACTATGACTCGATTGAGGCATTTATCACTGAAGTGGTCGACTCATTTGAAAAACATGCGCCACAGAATACGCGGCTTATTTTCAAGGTGCACCCTATGGATCGGGGGTACGTTGACTACCAAAAATTTATTCAGCAGCTGGATGGACGCTTTAAGCAGCAGCGGTTGATTTACTTGGATAGAATTCATAATCCTACCGCACTTAAACACGCTATTGGCTCAGTCATGATCAATAGCTCTATGGGGCTTTCTTCTTTAGTGCATTCCACCCCTGTAAAGGCGATGGCTTCGGCGAGTTTTGACTTCCCGGGGCTGACTCACCAAGGTTCATTAGACAGTTTTTGGACAGAGGCTGAGCCAGTGGATCCGCAAGTGGTAAGGGATTTCATCTCTCTGCTACGCCGCACATCACAAGGTCGAGGAACCTTTTACCGTCGTTTATTCTCAGTGAAGGGATACTCCAAGATCCTCTGGCCTGAGGATTTCTCCCATCTCTTTCCTGAGCAAGAGAGTTAGAAAAATTTTATTACCTTTAAATTGACACCTGTCTGTAAAAACTGTATTTTCAGAACATACTGAAATTATGAGTTATTCATTACAACAAGAGCAGTTCATTCCAACTGATTTACCAACCGCGTGGGATTTTTTCTCACGTCCTGAGAACTTAGGAAAATTGACTCCTCCAGATGTGGGGTTTGAAATCGTTCACAATGATTCAGAGGTGATGCATGAGGGGCAAATCATTGCTTATAAAATCCGCGTATTTCCACTCGTGAAACTTTCTTGGGTAACTGAGATTACACATGTGGAGCCAGCGAAGAAGTTCGTCGATAACCAGCGGATAGGTCCGTATTCTTTATGGCATCACACGCACACGTTTAAGGTCGTGAAAGGAGGCGTCCTAATGAAGGATGTCATTCACTACGCTCTTCCGATGGGCATCTTTGGAAAAATTGCTCACCTTTTATTTGTTAGAAAAAAACTAGAAAGTATTTTTCATTACCGTAAGGAAGCAGTGGAAGCTTTATTTTCTACGCCTCCAAGCTCTTAACAAGGCACATGGATTCAGCATGTGCCTTGGGAGCGATAAAGCAGGGTTAAACCACCTCTACGTCTGTGAGATCGGGGTGGTTATTTGTAAAGTCTTTTCTTTTCAAACCTTTCCCTCTATTCATTTTATCCATTGTCCTTAGGGTGCTGAGGATTCCGTGAATAGCTGTGGCCACATCTGCGGTGTGGCCCGTTTCCGAGATGGTGTGCATGTTCCTAATTGGAAAGCCAATAGAGGTAGCGGCACTATCCACGCCGGCAAGAGAAGATGCCATGGCATCTGTTCCGGTGTCTCTACCTGAGAGGTCTGGCTGATAAGGGATTCCTTCCGCACGACAACTCTCCTCTATGATTTGATTAAGATAGCAACTCGTGATCGATCCGTTAGTCAGAGAAAAGCCCTTACCCATACTGAGGTTATTCATCCGCTTTGCCCCCATGCCGGGAGCCGCATCTAAATCATGGTTTACATCTACCCCTATGAGTACATCGGGCTTAAGCTCCCCTGCTACTGCGGTGGCGCCTAGCCTCCCGATTTCTTCATGAGTGGCGATGGTGTGTAAGACACGGATATTTTTCAAGGGTTTCTTAGCTAGAACACGTGCCACTTCTGCAACCACATAACAGCCTAACCCGTTATCAAGATAGGCACCGTAAAATGTATCTTCGCTAAAGCCACGCTTAATAGGTCTTTCCAAAATAATTGGGTCTCCAGCACGGATTCCTAATGCTTCGACACGTTCCTTACAGTTCTCTCCATTCATTTGGAGTTCTAGGTAGAGCATTTCACTTTTGATTCCTTTCTCGCCTGAGCGGATACTAGGGCTAGCGAAATGAATCGCACCAATCGCCTCTACGGTTCCTCCCTGAATACAACGGTACGCGCCTGGCTTCTCAGGATGCTGAGAGAACAGTTTCACTTCATGCCCGATCAGTGTGCAAGGGAGGAAGGAGTCGCTATTGATCCAAATTTTTCCATCATTTCCGATACTTCTTACCTGCATCCGAATTTTATCGGCGTGACCTACGAGCATCACACTGAGCTTCTCCTCGTCATCAGGAGCGGTATCTAACACTAGGCTTGCATTCCCTTTAAACTGGTGAAGAGCCCAATCTGATGGAGCTATTTTTTCAAAAAATGGACGCAATACGCCATAGCTCATTGCTGCTTCTAATCCTACCGGACTAGGTGCAGCGAGAATCTGCTTCATGAACTCAAACTGAGTGTCCGTGAAGGGCTTACTCCACGCTTTTTTTGTTGAGGCTTTACGCGCCGTTTTCTTGTTCGCCATAAACACAATATGGCGAGCAGGACACTGGCTGCAAAGAGAAATTTATAGCAACTAGTTTCTCCCCCTGGTTGTTCTAACTCAGGGGGATTTTTTAGAAGGTTGTTCTTTTAAAGACACGAATGAGATGCGTTCGTCGAATGAATCAACTTTGCTACTAGGCCGGTCCAGCCAGTCTGGTGAGACGCTCCCATTCCACGTCCATTATTCCCTTCAAAGTACTCGTAAAATAGAATATTCTCAGAGAACCCTTCCGTATTAAAAATAGAGCCTTGCTCATAGACAGGCCTCCTCCCCTGCTCATCTCTAACAAACAAGCTAATCAATCGCTTCGCCAGATCATCTGCTACTTGGTCTAGTTCCAAATATTGGTCTGATCCTGCTGGATAATTCACCGTAAGGTCATTTCCGAAATAATAAGCAAACTTCTGTAAGGACTCAAAAAGTAGGTAATTCACAGGGAACCATACAGGACCTCGCCAGTTTGAGTTTCCTCCGAACATATCGGAATCAGATTCTCCAGCTTGGTATTGAACCATGTGTTCACAGACGTTTGCTGAATCTAATGTGAAACAATAAGGTTTTTTCTCATATTCTTTAGACATCGCCCTGATTCCAAAATCGGACAAAAATGCATCTGGATCTAACAGTCTATCAAGAATCCTGGTAAGCTTATCCGCCCCGACGAGAGAGAATAGTCTCCTCTGTCCCTGACCAGGGATCTCCACAGAAGGTATAATCCC
>JALZVA010000133.1 GCA_023301335.1 Akkermansiaceae bacterium | reverse complement strand
CCCGCTTACGGCACGAAGGTGTTACATGTAGCGGGAACTAACGGAAAGGGCTCTGTCTGTGCAATGATGGAGATGCTGATCCGTGGAGCTGGGCATCGCTCTGCACTATTCACCTCGCCTCATCTCGTAGATTTTCGTGAGCGTATCAGAGTCAATAGCATGATGATCTCGGAAGAGGAATGTGCGCTGTATTTGACAAAGCTTAGACATTTGGCTGAGGGCATGGCGACCCACCCGACTTTTTTTGAGCTGACCTTAGCGTTAGCGATGCGCTATTTTAAAGATCAAGGGGCAGAATATATTGTGTTAGAAACTGGGATGGGGGGACGTTTAGACGCGACCACTGCCGTGCCTGCTGATGTGTGTGTGATCACTCCAATTGGGATGGATCATTCGGAGTATTTGGGAGACAGTTTAGAGGAAATCGCGATGGAAAAAGCGGGGATCATGGTAGAGGGAGTGCCTGTGATCTGTGCAGGGCAAGCAGAGGAGGTGAAACAAGTGTTAGAGGAAGAGGCGAACATGCGCCGCTGCCCAATCACAATGATCGAAGAGCCTTTAGTGGGCTATTCGGTGGGTATCCCTGGGCCACATCAGAAGTATAATGCCAATGTCGCCGTGCATGCTGTGCATGAGGTCGGCTTACACCTCACGTATGACACTGTGAAAGAATGCCTAGAGCATGTAAAGTGGCCGGGGCGTTTTGAAAATGTTGGAGATGATACCTATCCGATCGTCTTGGATGGAGCGCATAACCCACAGGCAGCGAATGCGCTAGTAGAGACGTGGAAGGAATCATTTCAAGAGAGGAAAGCCGTACTGATTTTTGGAGCTGTGGAGGAGAAAGATGTAAAGGGGGTGCTGAGTTGTTTCTCTGAAATTATTCAAGAGGTGATCTTTACCCCGATCAGTTCACCTCGCGCGTTATCTACGGATAGGTTACTTGAAAGTATCGAAAAAGGAATTGAGGTAAGAGCCGCCAAGGATTTAAAAGAAGCTTGGCAGTGGGCTAAGGAAACAAAAGAGCCAGTGCTCATAGCAGGCTCACTCTTCTTAGTAGGAGAGGTGAAGGCGATGCTTGAGGGAGAAGGCTACCAATCCAGTAGCCAGTAAGTATTTTAAAAAGGAACACCATTCCTCATTAGAGAGACTCAATGAGGAATGGCTCCTGTGGAAGTTGATTAAATAGCGCCGTAGGCAAGCATGGCATCGGCAACCTTAATAAACCCTGCACGGTTGGAGCCGGCAAGATAGTTAGGTGTGCCAGATGGATCTGGTGCTTGTTCGAGACACTGTGTGTGAATACTTGCCATGATGTTCTTAAGCTTCTCTTCTACCTCTTCAGCACTCCAAGCGATACGTAGAGCATTTTGACTTTGCTCAAGTCCTGATACAGCAACTCCACCCGCGTTAGCAGCTTTCGCTGGAGCAAAGAGCACAGAATCCTTTTGCAGGATAGCGACAGCGTCTGCTGTCGTAGGCATGTTAGCTCCTTCAACTACGGCTTTGACACCATTTTTCACGAGATTAGCAGCATCTGAGGCATCGATTTCGTTTTGTGTGGCACATGGGAAGGCTGCATCTGCAGGGACAGCCCATGGGCGTTGGCCTTCATGGTAGTCACAGCCGAAGTGCTCGGCATACTCAGAGATACGTCCACGTCGAACCTCTTTGAGGTCTTTAAGCCATTCAAGTTTTTCCGGGCTGATCCCATCTTTATCATGAATGAAGCCAGATGAGTCAGAAACAGTGACGACCTTAGCTCCGAGAGCATTGAGTTTCTCAATAGCGTAGAGAGCTACATTTCCTGATCCTGAAATAAGAGCTGTCTTTCCTTCAGGAGAGTCTCCTAAGTGCTCTAACATTTCTTTGTAGAAATAAACGGCTCCATACCCAGTGGCTTCTTTTCTGCCGGCACTCCCTCCAAAGGACAAGCCTTTACCAGTCATCACCCCAGCAAAGCGGTTGTTGAGTCTCTTATACTGCCCGAATAAATACCCGAGTTCACGTGCCCCCACACCGATATCACCAGCAGGGACATCCGTGTCTTCACCAATATGGCGTTGCAGTTCAATCATCATAGCATGACAGAAACGCATTACCTCAGCATCACTTTTACCCTTTGGGTTAAAGTTTGATCCACCCTTCGCACCGCCCATAGGAAGGCCTGTTAAGCTGTTCTTAAAAGTCTGTTCAAAGCCGAGAAACTTTAATGTGTCTAGGTCAACGTTCTTGTGAAAACGGAGCCCACCTTTGTAGGGCCCAATGCTGTTATTGAACTGGACGCGCCATGCACGGTTAGCTCTTGTATTTCCTTCGTCATCCATCCAAGTAACTCGGAAGGTGATGATTCTGTCAGGCTCTGTCATCCGCTCAAGGATGGCAGCATCTTGGTATTTTTTATTATCCAAAATAAGAGGCATGACACTCTCCACGACTTCGTGGACAGCTTGGTGGAAATTTGGTTCAGCTGGGTTACGGCGTTCTAGCCCCTTCATAAAGCAATCGATATCACAGAATTCTTTCATAATTTTTTATATTGTAGGCAGATCGTAGAAAAACTTACTTAACCTGTGAAGAAAAAAGAGAGTACGAATTTTCTGGGGTGTTGAGCCATTGAATGATGACATCGAAGGGTGTTGTCTTCAGGTTTTTTAAGTTTCAGCTTAACGATTATTATAAAATAATTGTGTTATGTTTTACTTTATTTTGACAATTACTTACCAATATGAAAATTTAGCGCAGACTTATTACATTTACTATAAACAATGGGTAGTAAAAATTATCAAATTTTTAAATGCGTCACTCGAGGTCTCATGTTGAGGATAGATGATTTTAACCTACATGACGAGTTTGATGATTTTCTTAACAATCAGGTAAATGTGTATCATTTTTTAGTTAACCGGGAACCTAGAGATGAAGAATTAGGCTTTGAATATGATATATGCTTTGGAAAGGATTGTACTACTCAGGATGTGTGTAATTTAGTTGATCTTTTTTTTAGAGGTAAGAAAAAAGATGGTGGATATGTAGATTAATAGTGAAAAGTTAAGGCTAAAAAAAATCGTTATTCACAGCTGGGCCAATCCCTGCGATGCCATAGGGAATATAGTGCGCATCAGCCTAAAGTGTAACTAGTAGGTAGAAGGAATTTTATCTTCAGGAAGGGAGCTTTCTTGGGGTGAGGCATTACGCTGTAAGATACGCTATTTTACCGATATTTTGGTGATAGGAAGTGAGGAGTTTGTGAATGATTTCTTTAAGGCGCTAGAAGTTCGAATGGGAAGGTATGAAGCGCGCGAAACAGGGGCGAGGAAAAGGTGCTGAGCTGCATTGTATACGTAATTTAGCAAAAGATGTGTTTAGGGTCTAAAAAGTATAGACATTTGCTGTGAGAGTAAGCGATCTTAAGCGTTACTCTTTAGTAGGAGCACTAAAACGCACTCTCTTTAAGATCGGTTTCTTTTACCGTTGAATTTTTCTGTATTGCGTGAAAGGGTGCTGCAATGGCTCGCCAGAATAAGCAGAATAAATTAGGGAAGCAGAAACACGAGTGGCGTGATACTGATGCAGATGGTGAAGCGATTAATTACCGGGCGATTCATCATGGTGAAGCGTGGCGTTTTATTTGGAGCTATAAGGTTGGGAGAACTGATGAAGTGGTCTGGTATGATGTGGAGGAGGTTAGCACAGAGATGTGGGAGACCTTGAGAGATATTTTGTGGAGAAAGTACCAACGCCGTCGTGTTCCCTTTGAAATGGTTGAGGCGATTGATAAATTTTTAGAAAAAGAGAAGGAAGAGTGATTCTTTAGAAGCTCGTATGAAGAAAGACTTATATAAAATTCTTCTTTATCTTGCTGTTAGTTTTTTTGCTGCAGCCTTGATTTCGCCTCTTATTTTTAATTGGGGGAAGCAGTTAGGTGAGCATGTCGCCTCTAATGACTGTGCTGCTGCTATTGAGTGGCTGGGGGAAAAATGCGAAGATACGAAGTTTTTTCGTTTTTTTAAGCGTGCCTTATTATTCTCAGCTCTAGTGCTTATTTACCCATTGGTGTTATGGATTAAAAGAGGGAAGGAAAAGGGAAAGAGACTTCCGTTAGGGTTGAAGCGCCCACACGCTTTTAGAGATGCAGGACTAGGGATGGTGTTTGCCGTGCTAAGTGTGGTGTGTATTTTAGTTGTAGGGGATTGGCTGGACTACTACGTGGCGAAATCAGGGGTGAATCTTCCGAAGCTATTACTCTCGCTGATAGTGCCAGTATTACTGCTAAGTTTGGTGGAAGAGCTTGTATTTCGTGGGGTGATACAGAGGACGCTGGGGCAGAGTTTGAAGCTATGGCCGACGATTTTATGGACTGCTTTTATTTATGCCTTTGTTCACTTTGCTCAACCAGGAAGGGGAGGGCCGCAGATTGAAGTAGCTTCTTGGGATACGGGGTTTGAATTTCTTTTTAATGCTGCAGTGGTGCTCTTTTCTGTCGAAAATTTGATAAGCGGTTTTTGTAGCTTATTCGTGATAGGAGTGATCTTTTCTTACACTCGCTGGGTGACAGGAAGTTTGTGGTTGGGGGTAGGCTTACATACTGGGTGGGTAGTGATGGATAAGTTGTTTTATAAATTATATCGTCTGCATCCTGAGATGGAATCATTTCTAATTTTTGGAAAAACGGTCAAGGGTGGCTTATTCCCATTGGCTGTATTGATTTGCTTACTCGTTGCCATTGTGTATCTTGGGAAGAAGTATGAAGGTGCTTCGTTGGATAAATAAGGTTCTGGAATTATGTTATCCTCCGCAGTGTTTTTTTTGTAGTGCTTCACTGAAGGGGAGGGAGTCACTGTGTGGGGAATGTGAAGGTGGCCTAGCGCGAGTGGATGAGCCTTTTTGTGAGGTTTGTGGAGAACCTTTCGAGGGAGTGATAGAGCATGCGTTTAGCTGTTATAACTGCCACGGTGTTGAGTTGGCTTTTGATTTTGCAGTCGCTGCCGTGCGTAGTTCTAATGAGGCTACCGAGTTGGTTCATCATCTAAAGTACAAGAGGGAGCTGCATCTTTCTGTTTCGATGGCTGAGGTGATGGCTCAGTGTTTTTTTAAGGAACCTAGATTAGCAGGGAAGCAATGGAAGCTTCTCCCTGTGCCTCTTCACTGGAGCAGAAAGGCAAAACGTGGATTTAATCAAGCGGCAGAGTTAGCTAAGCACCTCTCAGTGATAAGTGGACAACCGCAGCGTTCTTTTCTTGTTCGTAAAAAGGCGGTTTCCTCTCAAGCAAGGCTAGGGAGAGCGAAGCGACTAAAAAATTTACAGGGAAGCTTTGCCGTGCGGGAGAGTAGAAAGAGTGACAAATCGTCACCTATTTTGATCATTGATGATGTTCTGACGACTGGTTCCACGGCTAGCGAATGTGCAAAGGTTTTGAGGAAAGCGGGTTACAAGGGAGAAATCGCAGTGCTTACATTCATGCGAGGTTAATAAATCTGGTGCTAAAGCGTAGGAAAGAGAGGGTAAATAATTATTTTTAAGCTAAAATCGGGCTAGACTTGAGGGCATTTTAACTCCAAGCTCTGCCATGGGAATTTTCGAGAGACCGAAGTTAAAAGGAGCTGGCAAGAAGTCAGAAATGCCGGATAATCTATGGGTGCAATGTCCAAGTTGTTCGAAGACGCTCCACACACTAGATCTAAAAGATAATTTACAGGTTTGCTCAAACTGTGAGCACCACTTCTTGATCGATTCTCGTGAACGAATCGCACATATTGCAGATAAAGGTTCATTTGTGGAAACTCATGCAGACCTCTTTTCTAAAAATCCTCTCGGATTTGCCAAGTATCAGGAAAAAATCGAGATGCTCCGTAAGAAGACAGAATTGAATGACTGTGTGATCACAGGGAAACTTACAATTGATGGGAACCCTACGATGATTGCGGTGATGGACTTTAAGTTTTTTGCTGGATCTATGGGCTCCGTGGCTGGGGAAAAAATTACACGTGCTGTAGAGGATGCGATTAAAGAAAAATGCGGAGTGATCATCGTGTCAGCCTCGTCAGGTGCACGGATGCAGGAGGGCATGCTGTCGCTTATGCAAATGGCAAAAACCTGTGGTGCGCTTGCTCGCCTCAGTGAAGCAGGGCTTCCTTATATTTCTGTGATGACACATCCGACTACAGGAGGAGTGACTGCTTCGTTTGCCACAATAGGAGATATTAACCTGGCTGAACCTGGCTGTATGATCGGATTTGCAGGGCCACGAGTGGTGAAGGAAACCACCCACCAAGACTTACCTAAAGGCTTCCAGACCGCAGAGTTTATGCTCACGCATGGGCTGATTGATGGGATTGTGCACCGTAAAGACCTACGTAAAAAATTAGGTCAGCTACTTGGCTACATGCTTCCAGTGGGAGTATAGACTTGTATTTTTTATCTCTTCTTTACCTGCTATGCCTTCCAATATTCATGTCGTGATGGGATCCGACGAGGGCATGGTGTCTGAAGAAGCTATCAAGCTGTTTAATTCCCTAAAGCCTGCTGACAGTGACGAATTTTCCAATGATATCATTGAGGGTAACGCGGATAATGCGGAGCACGCTTTCGAGATTTGCAGTAAGGTGAACCAAGCTCTCCAGACCATGTCCTTCTTTGGAGGAGCGAAGGTAGTCTGGTTAAAATCTGCAAGTTTTCTAGGCTCTGATCGGACGAGTGAATCAGAGCGAGCTAAGGATGGAGCTCAAGGAATCATTGATGTGTTAGAAGCTGGACTTCCTGAGGATATTACTTTTCTTGTGAGTGCTACGGCGATCGATAAGCGCCGTGCATTTTATAAATTTCTCAAAGCATACGCAGACATTTCCACCCATGATAAACCAGACACGAGTAGAGGTGATTGGCCGCAAGTCATGGCGGCTAGTATTCGAGAAAAGGCAAAACCCATGGGGCTGACATTTAGTCGTAGTGCCCTCGACGTCTTTGTTCAGTTGGTCGGGGAGGACACTCGCCAGGTGAGAAATGAGTTAGAAAAATTAGACCTCTACCTAGGCCCAGAGCGTAGAGAGGTAGAGGAGCGAGACATTGAGAAGATGATCCCCCTCACACGTGCAGGCGTGATCTTTGAGATCGGGAGAGCCTTGCAGAAGCGTAACGGAGCCCGTGCTCTAGAGCTGATAGATCAGCAGTTAGAAAAAGGGGAGTCTGCGATCGCCGTGATCCGTGCCTCACTGATCCCGACTATTCGGAATCTCTTCATGGCACGCTTGGTGGTGGAGAGCTTCAAGCCACCGACCTCGAACTTTAATAGTTTCAAAGCAGCCTTAGATAAATTCCCATCGCAAGATCTCTCGTGGCTACCCACGAATAAATCCGGTGCACTTAGTGCCTATCCGCTTTTTCTCAGCGTTGAAGATGCCCTAAGGTTCACTACCCAAGCACTGAAGAAGGCCATGGAGGCGGCACACCTAGCGGATCAGCAGCTCGTCACGACGGGGCTAGATCCACGCATGGTACTGCATAAACTCGTCGTCGAGCTTTGTGGCTCAAAGCCACCTGTAAGAGCATGAAGGTGTTTCTGGTTGCGTTACTTGCTGGCCTGACAGCTGGCCTGTTAGGAGCCTTATGTGGAGTAGGGGGAGGGATCGTAATGGTCCCCGTATTCACTTCCTTACTGGGGATGGGTCAGAAATCTGCGATTGCTACTTCTCTTGCCGTGATCGTTGTTACAGCGGTGATCGCTAGCACGAATAATGCTCTTAAAGGGGATTTGATCGATTGGAAAGTCGTTGCGTTTGCCGCTGTTGGAGCATCGGTTGCTGCTTGGTTTGGGGCGGATTTGATGAAAGCTCTGTCGAACTCTCAGTTGACTAAAATCTTTGCTGTGACCTTGATCCTGTTCGGACTGCTGATGTTGGTTAAGAAATAATAGAACAGAGCCTCAAAAAAGGTACGCAGAAGAGTGCGTTTTTGAAAAATCACACGATATAAAAGAGCCGCTTCTGGTGAAGAAGCGACCCTTTTATAAAATTACAATTACTAGTTGTGTGAAAAAACCTACCCCTAGGTCAGTTCGGGAATGGAAAATCTAATTTTCCTTCCCCCATAATATGACATAAAAAATATTATTTTCAAAATGTTTTTATGTTTTTTATTGGTATATTGTATATGTAAACTATGCATTATAATAAGTATTTATTGGTAGTAAAGATCTCCGTAATTTTTTAATCAATATGGCTCAAGGGAAAAGGAGAGATTAAGATTGGGTGATTGACCGACTCTCTTCTCTTGTGCAAGGTCTTTTGCATATGAAAAAAATCGCACTCCACTGGCAGATTTTGATTTCCCTCGTGCTGGCTGTCAGCCTAGGGCTGCTTTTCAAGATGATGAAGGAGCAAGCACCTGAGAACTCTTCTATCGTATGGTTTGTGAATGAGGCTGCTGGAGTTGGTAAATTCGTTGGGGATTTGTTCATGTCAGCCTTGAAGATGATTATCGTGCCGCTGATTGTATCCTCGGTGATTGCAGGGATTGCGAGTTTGGCAGGGATGGATCGCTTGAAGCAATTAGGTCTAAAGACCGTATCCTTTTACTTAGGGAGCACATTGATTGCCGCCACGGTAGGGTTATTGATGGTGAATACGGTGCAGCCTGGATTGGACTCGGAAGGCAAACCTAATCAAAAAATATACGAAGCATTTGTGAAAGCCGACCAGGTGGATGCAGACTCTGACGCGTCGAAGCGCACTAGATTTGAGGAATCGAAGTTGGAGGAAGCGGGTGATTGGACCAGTGTGTTCAGGAAGATGTTCCCACCGAATATCATTCAGGCAGCTACGGATAATGGGCAGCTACTGGGTTTATTGGTATTCAGTTTAATGTTTGGAATTGCCGCCACGCATTTTGCGCCAGAGCAGACTCAACCGGTGCGTGATTTTGCCGTCTCTTTTAATGAGATCATGATTAAGGTGACCCATTGGATCATGGCAGTTTCCCCGATTGGTTTATTTGGGATGATGCTTAGCACCGTGACCAGTGTGGGCGGCGATTTTTTGATCGAAATGAGATTTTACATGTTCACCGTGTTAGGCGCGTTGGCTGTGCATTTTTTCATAGTCTTGCCCTTAATTTTAAAATTGCTCGGGAAGGTGAATCCACTCGATCATTTCAAGGCGATGAAGACCGCTCTGATGACTGCATTTGCCACTGCTTCTTCATCCGCCACCTTACCTGTAACCATGCGCTCGGTGCAGGAAAATGCAGGGGTTTCAAAGAAAACAGCAAGCTTTACTCTACCTCTAGGAGCCACCGTGAATATGGATGGAACCGCGCTTTATGAATGTGTGGCAGTGATCTTTGTCGGTCAGGTAATGGGAGTGGATCTCTCCGTGGTGCAGCAGATGATGATTGTCTTCGCTGCCTTGCTGACCAGTATTGGAGTCGCAGGGATACCTTCTGCGAGTATGGTAGCGATCTTGATTATCATGAAAAATGCGAATATTCCCAATGCTGACATGGCGGTCTTTGGACTTTTAGCCGTGGATAGAATCCTCGATATGAGCCGCACCGCAGTCAACGTCTTCGGCGACTCTTGCGCTGCTGTAGTAATAGCGAAAAGTGAGGGAGAGGACGTTCTCAGTGGAGGTGGTAATAAGCCTGAAAAAGAAATAACCGCATGAAGCATTTTTTAAATCCAGAAACAGTTTCATTAAAGGTCTGCGGGGTGACTCTACAGAGTGATGCGGAGATGTTGTTAGAACTAGGTGTGGAAGCGATGGGGGTCAATTTCTGGCCACATTCCAAACGCTTCCTTGCTCCCGAGAAGGCCGGATTTTGCCAAGCGCTGAGTGGTAAAATACTCAGAGTTGGAGTCTTTGTGAATGCCGATAAAGAAGAAGTGCAGAGTTTGATTGATGCCGATGTTATTGACGTGGCACAGTTTCACGGGGATGAAGATGCAGCCTACTGTGCCCATTTTGCAGAGTTGGGTATTCCTTATTTTCGTGCCATAGGAGTGAAGGATGAAGCCTCGATAGAGGGTTTAGAACTTCCCAATTGCCGAGCACTCTTGCTGGATGCCCATGCGCCTGGGGTCTATGGAGGGACGGGGCAGACCTGTGATTGGTCGATTATTCCTACAGTGCAAAAAGCCCACCCAGATCTTCCCATCGTTCTCGCTGGGGGGATCACCCCAAGTAATGTTAGCTCGGCTCGGGCGCTGGAGCATATTGTAGCTTTGGATGTAGCGTCTGGAGCGGAGCGTGCCCCTGGATTGAAAGATAGGGGGAAAGTGCAGATTTTATTGCAACCTTAAGCGAGAGAAGACTCAGCCTGATGGCGTAGTTCGGTGCTTTAGAGCTCCAGTTCTGGGGCTAATCTCTCCTGAAACTGTAGAAGGGATAAAAGATCAGTTGATAAACCATCCAATCTTGACTGCTCTGATAGCGTCCGTATGCTCATTTACAAATGATTGAGTTGATTTCTAGAGGGGGAGTTTTTATGTGGCCGCTATTGGTTTTGGCGGTAGTAGGAATGTTTTTGACTGTGGAGCGTGTGCTTTTTTTCCAGAGAGTTAGAATTAGTGTAGGAGATTTACTTCTCGGTTTAGCGAACTTAGTACGCTCGGATAAGTATGATGAGGCGATGCATGAAGCGGCGCGTGCCCCAGGACCAGTTGCACGAGTAGCACACACAGCATTGATGCGGCATAAGATGGAGCGAAAAGACCTGAAAGATATCGTGCAGGAAGCAGGGTTTTTAGAAGTCCCTAGGATCGAAAAAAATTTACGCGGCATCTATGCGATTGCTCTTCTCTCTCCCTTAGTAGGTCTCTTAGGGACAGTGAGTGGTTTGATTAAAACCTTTATTGGCATGAAGGGGGGGACGATCGCCTCGACGCAACAAATTTATGAGGGGTTCTACGAAAGCTTAGTCACGACAGGGATCGGCTTAGCGGTCGCCATTCCCATGTATATTTTTTATCTGCACTTTGTTGGGCGAGCCAAACGACTCTTACACAGGATTGAACGATCTGGAATAGAGATCGTGAATATCATCTGTGATGCCCGAGAGGGACTTACCACGCATCTGGTGGTAGGAGAAAAAACAGAGACTAACAAAGAGGTGAAAAAAGATAAGAAAAAGGTATGAAGCTCCAGCTGAACATCCCAGAGAGGCCGAGGCTGATGGCGTTCATGCCAGGGCTAGATATCTTAGCTCTGATTTTTACCATTCCCCTACTGGTTTCTCATTTTTCATCTGCCGGTGGGCATAAAGTCGTGATGCCAGGCACCACGACACGCATCCCCTCGCACGATCATGCCATTGTGATAGAGTTAATGGCAGGAGATGAGCCGCAAATATGGGTGAACCAAGAGAAAATCGCTACAAAAGACCTAAAAAGTGTGATGGAAGAACAAGGGGCAAATTGGTTTTATGGAGGATTTCCCGTTGTATTACTCAAAATTGATAAAAATCTAACAGCGGGACAAATCGCAAAAGTGAGAAACTTGTTGGCGAGAATGGACTTTGACGTTTGGGTGATAGAGGAGCTAGAAGAGGAAATTCGATGAGCCTTTTTCAGAAGAAAAAACTACTCAGAGATAGAGCCCAAGGTTTAGCTTTTGGTTGGAGGAACCAAGGTGCTAGCTCGCCTATCGTAGTTATAGCTGCACTCGTAGTGACGGCATTGGGAGTGTTGTTCTTATTCTTTGGATTGAGTGTAAAAGCACCAATAACATTCAGTGAAAAAAAAGAAAATATCGCAATCGTGTCCTACATTAGTGAGTCACATCCACAGCTCGCCTCAGCGAGTCAATTATACTCGCCCTTGCCCCCACGCTGGGACCCGTTAGGAGATGATACTGTGATGGAGCGTGTCTGGGGGAGACTCCATAGAGACATTGTTACCCCGCCGAAGAGAAAGGTAAAGCTCATCCCGCCGAAGCCCTTAGAACTCGATGTTACACTTCCATTGATTGCAGGAGAGACAGATATTTTACCGAAAATTCAAGCCCTTAAAAAATCAGTCAAGCCACAGCAGGGCGAGTGCTCTTTAGCCTTAAATATTCATAATGAGGAATTAAGTGCACGTCTAACAAATGAACTTGAGTATAAAGGAACGCTGCTTTGGGATGATCGAGGCAAATCAGCCACTTACTTTGTGATGGTAGATGAGCTGGGGGTAGTCCAGCTGTGTAGCCCAGCTGGAAGCCAAGAGCTACCCGGTGTAGAAGCTTGGATCCGCACGCTTAAATTCACCCCTACTGAGACTGTATCAGCCATTTCTAAATTCGAAGTGACGATAGAGGGGAGGGTGAACAAATGATCGAAGTGGATCTCGAAGATATTTTTTTATGGGCACTGGGACTAGCGCTTGTCACCGTGGTAGTGCTACGAGTATTCTTTAAACTACGTCAACTTGGGAGTCATGGCCGCGACCGCAGGTCCGTGTATTACTGTAACGTCTGCGTGAAGTATTTCCATGAAGAAAATGAACCTCGTTTTACAGCCTGCCCTTCTTGTAAAAGACAGGTGAAACGCGGGAGACGTAAAAATATGGGATAGTGGAAAAAGGGGGGATGAAAGGTAAGAAGGATTATTTCTTTTCCTCTTTCATTACCTTTTTCTCGGTAGCTACTTCTTGCTCTTTCTTTTCCGCACTCTCTGTAGCTTCGCCTTCTGCTTTATCAGGGACAAAATTCAGGACGACTCCGTTGATACAGTAGCGTTGGTCAGTGGGTGTTTCATAGCCTTCGCCCTCGAATACGTGGCCTAGATGAGCTTCACATTTTGCACAAAGTACCTCGACGCGCTTTGTTCCATGAGAAAAATCTTC
>JALZVA010000132.1 GCA_023301335.1 Akkermansiaceae bacterium | reverse complement strand
TAGGGAGTTTTATAGATACGGTATAATCGATTTGGTAGCTTTCTGCAGCCCCTCTATCCACCGATGCCAGTTCGGTTGACGGCTCCATATTCACCTGTGTTTTTAGCTGAATATTCGAATTCGCCGAAAGCTTCGTTAGGCTTTCTAATGGTTTCGCAGATTCCGTATGAGAACTGACGGTTTTATTTTTTTCTGGCTCAATTTCCGCCACCACTGGGATTTTCACCTCCACAGGGACCTTGACGATTTTCTCCACCTCCTTGGTCACCACCTCTGGTTTTCCCACTAATAACTGACCAAAGCCACGGATCATTTTCCTCCCAATATCAGTGAACGGGATCAGGGCGCAAAGTAACAAGGCTACGGCACACACCGTTATTTTCGTGTATTTGGTAGGTTTAGGTTCTCGGCCTTCCACTCCCTCAATTACATGTTTATCAGATCGGTGCCCCATAGGATTAAACTAAGCTCTATTTCAATGAATTTGCAACGCTGAATCCACTTTGCTTTTTTTCTTTTCTCCATACTCTGTAGTGGTTCCCCTCAATTAGCCCTCTTGGTATCTAATTTTAACGACCAAGCACATTCTCTCGTAAATCGGTCACTCTCCAGCTTCAGTATGATGAATGCGAATGTCTTGTTGACCTTATTTACCGCTCAAGGTGTTTACAAAAGTGAAATATTGTTAAACTACGTCAATGACGTATTCTGAAGAAAGCAGACAACATGGATTCAGCAGAGACCAGACCAAACAATTGAAAGCGGCTGTTGAGATCATGATACAAGGAAAATAAAACTATGGACGGTAAAGAATTTCACGAATTACTAGCAAGTGTTAAAGAAGCTGGTGAAGTGATCCACGGAAAACGAAAAGCAAGTCGAGTGACGCACGCCCAGATTCCCGATGTTCCAGCTATCAGAAGTAAGTTTAAGCTAACACAGCAAAAATTTGCTCAGTTACTAGGTATTCGCACAAGGACACTACAAAACTGGGAGCAAGGGGTTAGAAGCCCAGAAGGCCCAGCTATTGCCTTGCTCAAAGTTGCCGAGCAAAACCCCAAAGCGGTCTATGAGGCTTTGCATGGTTAGAAGCGGCTAACAGAAGGAATTATATGGGCGACTCGTCAGATGGAGCTAGCTGCAAAAATGATGCGTAAAAACCGTAATATGTTAAAAAAATTAGCTGAATAAATGTCGAAAAAAGAACCTGTATGGCTGCTCAAACAGGTGGTGCAAAGCTTTCACGATCAGCAACTGAAGGAACATGGAGGGGCACACGGAATAAGAGACGAGGGTATGCTTGAATCGGCTTTGAGTAAGCCCTTACAGATGTGGAACTATGAAGACCCTCAGCCCGATATACCAAGCTTAGCCGCTGTATATGCTTATGGCTCAGCTAAGAATCATCCATATACTGATGGAAACAAACGCACGGCAGCTATCGCTTGCGAAGTGTTCCTGCTATTGAATGGGTATGAGTTTAGCGTTGATGAGACGGTGAAATATCCTAATTATTTAGCTTTAGCCTCAGGTGAACATAGTCAAGAAAGCTTCACAGAATGGCTTAGAGAAAATATCGTTTCAGTATAGATTACACTTATATTTTTAGCAAAAAAAGTTGAAGTTAGTAAACTTAAATAATATAAACTATATTCTTTTCTATAAATTAAATATTCCGGAGCCAAATTCATATAGAGTTATTCCTGAGCGTGTAAAAATTCTTCTGTTCGTTAAGTGCCACACTTACTATAAAAAAGCCTTTAGTTCCGGTCTTTTTACAAATTTCCTTCATTAAACACTCTTCCGTTCTGCTCCACACGCTTCAACCCTAACAGATCCTGCCTAGTTACAGCTCCAAACTTGACTAAATCAGCCCTATCGATTACTACTCATTCCGCATCCAATACTATAACTAAAATTGACTAATCAGGGGTCAGATTTTTGGATGCAGCTCAAATTTCATGGCTATTTGTCATGAAATCATCGAAAAAAAATATATCTTATGAAATTGACACTATTCCTTTCCACAGCTCTTGGGGCAGCGACTCTGTTCCTTTCTTCATGTGCCAGCCATAGCCCGCGCTCGACTGGTGGTTCAGGCCTTGCCGCCTATCGCGCATATGATCGCCCAGCAAGTCTTCCGACTAACCCGTCTAATGTAAGGGTGAAAGTTTCACTCTCTAAGCAGCTCACCTATGTCATGGAAGGTGACAAGGCACTGCTAATCATGCCGGTCTCTGTTGGAACATCTTCCACACCTACTCCTCGAGGAAATTTCAGAATTTATTTCAAAGATGCTGACCGTCGTGCGCAAACGCATGGTTTCGCCGTCAAGAATGGAAGTATCAGCTCTTACAGTAAGAAAAAAGCAGCTCCTGCGGGATCTAAAAAAATCGGAACGCCGATGCCTTACTGGTCAGAATTCAAATCCGGTTACGGATTCCATACTGGTTGGCTAAAACCTTACCCATGTAGTCATGGCTGTATTCGTATGCATGAAAATCTCTCTCCTAAGTTTTTCAAAATTATCAAATCAGGAACCCCTGTGAATATCAGCTATTCTCAACCTGAAGATAATACTATAGGCAGAAATATCGCGCGTCCGGTCAACGCTGACCCACTCCCAGATTATCCGATTTCGCTACGCACAAGTCAGTCGATTTTTACCCACCATAAGAAGCCTAGCTTCCGCTAAGCTCCTTTCCTACGCAACTTATTAAAACTATCGAGGCTTTTACAGCGTCTCGGTAGTTTTTTCTTTTCCGGGTAGTGCTCTATTGGTTATATACTGAACTCATGCGGAACGTGACAGCAGCCCTCTATTTAATAACCTCAGGTATACTCTGTGCCCAAGGCCCCGTGATACGTACGCCTACCTATCAACCAACTGCTCGGGTCAAAATCTACCCTTGGAAAAAACACATCACTGCCACTATTTTTTGGATTGGTGAAAAACCTACTCCGAAAAATCCTACCCCGAACCACGCTAGCTCATGGGACACCAACTGGCAAAAAAACTTCGGTGGCTATGATAACCCTAACGACCGTGCAGCTGTCGGCTACCGCCCCGCAGCTTTTATCCCGAAGCTCAATCCCTTCTACATCGCACTCCCCTACAACGACCGTGTGAACTATAAGCTCGTGAAACCCGAGGCGAGCCGTGTCATTCCATGGTTTCACCCCAGTAAGGTTCACAAGGGGAAGTCATGCCTCAAGGGGCGATGGGTGCAAATCGTTTACCAAAACAGAAGCTGCTATGCCCAATGGGAAGACTGCGGGCCGTTTAACACGGTTGATTATCAATACGTTTTCGGAGACAAAAGACCTATCAATCCGAAAAATAACGGTGCAGGCATCGACCTCTCCCCTTCCATCCGTGATTACCTCCGCTTGAAGTCTGGGCAAAAAGTTCACTGGCGATTTGTCGAAGCCTCTCAGGTCCCTAATGGACCATGGAAGGCCTATACAAAAAATGGAAATGAATCGATTACAGAGGAATACCAGCGTGAGCTTTCCGATTTACGCAGAAGATTAGAAAGAGAAAAAAGAGAGCGCCTACAACGCTTGGATAATGCCATTCAGCAAAAAAGGTAGGCACCCTTCTTACGATCATATGGGGTTAAAGCACTCTAAAGTTTATTTCTCCAGTCCAGCACTGGCACATCTAATTTTAATTGATTATTTGATATCACATTCAGGTTAATTTTCTTAATAGGTTCTTTAAAATGACCAAAGCTTGTTAGATTAAGAGGCTGACTAAAAATTTTCTTTAAATAGGGATGCTTACTAGTGATTTTCCACTGATCCTCATGCCACGCATAGATCTGTTTCTCTTCAAGGTTGTATTTTAGATCAAACAACTTTCGAATATTTGCGTTATCCCCTTTCCCGCTGGCATCTTTTTTCTCCGGCTTTTTAGTAAAGACTAATTTATTCGAGACATTGAGGGCGAATTTAATTTCCTTCTCATTCTCAGATTCCAACTGTGTAACAGAATAATGCTGAGGAAGGGTTAAAACACGAGAATAAGTATGGCGAGCGGCATTGTTATTGATTTGTTGCAGCGGCATCACAATATCTCTTTCTATTGTCATTTTCGCGATTTGAGAAGATTGCTCTTTGAGTCTCTCATCCTTAGCGTCTAATGTTTTTGACTTTTCTTGAGCGCTTCCAATTTTTGGATTTTTTATTGTCTTAGCATTCAGAGCTATCACGGTTCCCGCACAGGTAAGGCCGATGGCAGCACTTGTTAGTAGTAGTTTCATTTTATTTATATGGTTTTATTTGTATTTGTTTTACTCTTATAGAGATAATATTCAGCTACCCATACATTCACGATGATACTCAGCCAAACACAGGTTGGGTAAACGATCTCGTAAGGAACATGAAATTGGTGGAAGATCACTTGTAGCGTCCTAAAGGTGATAGCAGAGGTAATCAGCGCAAAGGAACGCGTCATCCACGCTTGGTGCTCTTGCACGCGTTTTTGAAAAATAGCACGCATCCCTAGGATCACACAAACGAGAACAGACACATTCATTGCATGGAAGCCCACCTGACTAATCCAGCCCCCTTTTGCCACATTACTTAAGATCAAGCCCGTAGGGATCACCGCAATGAGAAGGCTTAAGACATAGACATAGCCAAGTGATTTATGAACCTTAACGTATCTTTTTAAAAATATTTTAGAATATTGCAGTAGCGAGGAAGCGAGGCACAGGCAGCCACTAATCACATGCACATAGAGAGAGTAACGCCACCAGCTGTGCATAGTTAAATGCGGTCGCTCAATCAAAAATTCGTGTGGCTCGGAGCCAAAGAAATAACTCCTACTGGCTAGAAAAATTAAAGCTGTGCCGGCCCAAAGAAGGATCCAGAAAACAGCCCGTTCCACTGCCACTAATTTTGGTTCATAAATAAAGTTCCAATACCTACGCATGAAAGCACCTTAGCATTTTTCCCAAACCTTTGTGTAAAGATCGGGTAAAAAGGTGATGAATTTTCTGTGAATTTTTTCTTAGTCGAATTCGCCTTATTAGAAAGCTATCGGAAGATTTTTACACTACAGTTTTTCTAACGCTTCCAAGTCTTGCTTAAAGCCTCCTGACAGGATTGGGAATCTGCACCAGGTCTTGGGGTCAAGGTTCTCATCATCCAGATGGAAACAAGGAGCATAGCGCTCCCTCTTCCACTGATTGCGTGACCATAGTTTAAAGAATTTAATCACCCAGGACTTTAATAGCTCTCTATCATATTCGCTACAGTCTGCGGTTAATACCACAAAACAATCTTTCGGACTTCTACGGTCTCTAATGGCAGCCTTTTCGATCGCATCTAACACGGTGTAAGGCATGAGATCACTCTCATCCGTTTGCGTGTACTCTTCTGGCCGTAGTTCTGCGGTAGGTTGCAGGGCATTCACTGCGGAGAGAGCTTCTATTTTCTCGATCCCTTCCATTGCCGAAAGCTCTAGCCATGTTAACCAATGTCTAAGAAATGCTTTATCAATCCCTGCTATTGGGCTGATCCCTCCACATGTGTCACCATCCATAGTGGCATAGCCAACCGCCGCTTCAGATCTGTTAGAAGTAGAAAGGAGTAGACTATTGCGAATGTTTGTCAGCATCCAGATCCCTGGAGCACGCACGCGCGCTTGGATATTTTGTAAGGGAATATCATCCGTTTCCCAGCTCATTTTCCTTCCTATTCCCTCACTGACCATGTTCGTGTATGTATCCACCAATGTGCTGATAGACCAGCGTTGATAGTCGGCTCCAATAGATTTAGCCAGAGACTCAGCGGAATGCTCAGTTGCCTCACCACTATTCTCAGATGCTTGGTACACACAGGCTAGTAAGTCTGTCATCCAGTTTTGAGGATCGTTAGACAAATCCATATGCGCTAACTTTTTCTGCACTCCTTCGACCCCTAGTTCTGCTAGTGAAAAATCTCTCATCAGTTTTACTAAGCATGCCACTGCAGAGGAGTCTGCACCTCCACTCAAAGAAAGGGTAAACCCGTTCGAGTAGCTTTTCCTCATGTAATCGAATAATGCCAGAGCAACGGCTCTAGAGAACTCCTCTTCCTTACACCACAGTTTTCTCTCCTTAGGAGGGGAAGGAGCCGCATTCAACCAGTCCCATTGCATCTCGACCTCTATCAAGCCATCGGCAGGCTCTAGGGCGGCCTGTCTTGAGGCAGAGGCGGCTTGCTTGCTTTGGTTTAGCTCTATATCGACGATTGCATCAATTAAGGTGTGATCCTTATAGCTGAAGCGTTTCTCAGTGGCCAGAAGCTCACCAAAATTGGCAATCATTGCTCCCCCGTCAAACACGATTCTACCTGATTCGTTTCCTAACAAATTCGCATAAACATAGGTCACTCCAAAGGCTCGTGAACCTTCCACGACAAAACGCTCGCGCACTTTTTGTTTTTCAAAGGCAAAATGGCTAGCACTGGGGTTTAAGATGATCTCTGGACCAAATTTTGCGATCCTAGCACCTGGTCTATCCGCCACCCAAGCATCTTCACAAATTTCTACACCTATGGTCACCCCACCTAAATCAAACAGCACGTCTCCAAGAAAAGTCTGCTGTCCACACACGGTCACCTCGGCCACTTCACCAGCTTTCCAAGGACTGAACCAACGCGGTTCGTAATGCACCCCGTCTCCAGCTAGATTCTGCTTCGCGTAAAGCCCAAGCACTTGCCCTTGGTGAATGAGAGCGGCGGTATTGAAGATCGTATTGTGATGCCTCCAAGGTAAGCCCACTAAGATCACCATGTCAGGAGCGACAGAAAGGAGAGAATATAAAATTTCCTCAGCATGTTCACAGGTATCTGGAGCTAGGAACATGTCCTCGCACCCATACCCTGTGATAGCTAACTCAGGGAGACACAGTAGCTGAATCCCAGACTGCTGTGCATCTAGTATCGCGGCTCTTAGACGAGCATAGTTCCCCTCCCAATCTAAGGGAGTCTGATTGATACAGGCGGCACTAACTTTTAAGCATCTCATTCTGCTGCTATGTCTTAGCTATTTTACTCTCACTTATCAAGATTAACCCATTGCAAAGCTAGAGATTCACAGTATTCTTTCTTTCATGGAACCTAGTCTAGCGGCATTAAGAGAAAACTACACTCAATCAGGAATTTCGCTCGAAGACACTGCTGAGAGTCCATTTGAGCAGTTTGAGCAGTGGCTAAAAGAAGCGATTGATTCCCAAATGCTAGAACCCAATGCGATGACACTCGCAACCACGAATAAGGACAGAGAGCCCTCTGCACGGACTGTGCTACTGAAGCACCATGACCAGCAAGGGTTTTGCTTCTTCACTAACTACACCTCTCAAAAGGGCCTCGACCTCGCTCAGAACCCTAAGGCATGCCTAGTATTCCCCTGGCTTCAGTTAGAGCGACAAGTCATTATTAAAGGAAGTGTGGAAAAGGTTAGTAAAATCGAATCGGAAACCTATTTTCACCTCCGCCCGTATGGTTCTCAGATCGGAGCCTTAGCTTCCATCCAATCACAACCGATTCCCAACAAGCAATGGTTGGAGGATCGAGAAACTAGTTTAAAGCATCAGTATCCAGAAGGTAATGAAATCCCCCTCCCAAGTTTTTGGGGTGGTTACCGTGTCGTCCCATCTTCAATTGAGTTTTGGCAAGGAAGGCCAAATCGACTGCACGATCGTATTATCTATACCCGAAAGGCAGTCGCTGAGGACTGGAACAAAGCTCGTCATTCACCCTAAAGGGCGGAGTTCGAGAAGATTAGTTCCGTGATTGCTCAAGCATTCTGAGGATAGGCTCCTCTGCACGCTTACGGGTTGCTTCTTCCATCTCCACGGTTGGTGAAAGATCGAGAAGACATTGGTAGAGCTTCTCCATTGTATTCATCTTCATGAATTTACAATCATTACACGCGCAGTGATCCGTCGGGCCAGCGATGAGATTTTTATCTGGAGCTTCCTTCTGTAGGCGGTGAAGCATTCCAGACTCTGTGACCACGATAATATTTTTTGACTCTGCTTGCTTACAAAAATCCACCATCTTTTCCGTGGAGCAGACTTCATCTGCCAGCAATCTAACAGCTGTCGTGCATTCTGGGTGTGCTACGACTAGTGCATCTGGATACTCTTCCTTAATTCCGTTGATAGAATCTCTGGTAAATTCCATGTGGACATAGCATGACCCCTGCCAGAGATCCATCTTGCGGCCCGTTTGCTCCATCACCCATGCGCCAAGATTGGCATCCGGGACGAATAAAATAGGTCTATCAGCTGGAGCTTGTTCGACAATTTTCACTGCGTTCCCTGAGGTACAGATGACATCACAAAGTGCTTTCACCCCTGCTGAGCAGTTGATGTAGGCGATCACGTAATAGTTCTTTTCCTCATTCGCATTGATGAAGGCTTCCAGCTCATCTGCTGGACAGGAAGTTTCTAAGGAACAGCCTGCATCACGATCAGGGAGGATGACCGTTTTGTTTGGGTTCAAAATTTTTGCTGTCTCCGCCATGAAGTGCACTCCACAAAAGCAGATTACTTTTTCATCACAAGTCTGAGCCTGGTACGCAAGCCCTAGGGAATCTCCTACATAATCAGCAATATCTTGAATTTCACCGATTTGATAGTTATGCGCTAAAATGATTGCGTTTTTCTCTTTCTTGAGACGAGTGATTTCCTCGCACAGGTCAATTGAGGTTGTAGCCATAGCGGTAGGTTAGGGAAACTGGAGTAAATTTCAAATGAAATCGAGAGATTCCGTAAACTCGTCAACAGCCATAAAAGATCGGGAAATACCCTACTAACACATCGTATCGGGACAACGATTATGTCAATATATAGAAGTACAGAGCAACCTAAAAAAAATTGAATGCAGCTCTTAGTGCTAAGTTTAAATCACAGCTACTTAGGCTGCGATTTCGTAGTGCTTAGAGATATCCTCAAAGATTTTATCACGTCTCTCACGAGCTCTTTCGACATCTCTTGTTTTTAGAGAAAAGCGCATTCTCTCGGCTGTCGCATCCGATTTATGGACGGTCAAGTGGCACCACCAAACTCCTCTATTATTCCATAAATGGTGATTAAGGTTATCTGCGTTTACACGTAATGCTAATTTCGTCTTCTTCATACCAGTTTTATCCTTATTTTTTTAGAGGGGATATTAATAGTATACTATCCTGGGTCAATAACGCAACTATTTTCTTTAAAAGCCCATGAAACCGACTCATTAAAAAGATTACAAATCTTATGCAATCGACTTAAGAAAGATATTTGGGCTAATTTTAAACCTTCTTAAGGTTCTCCACCTTCGGGTCAAAAAATACCACCCCTAGTTAAGAGATGGTATTTTCATACTCCTTTCAGAGCTATTTTTAAATTAATGAGAACGACAGAAGTCTTCAAAGCGGCTTAACCCCTCATTGAGCACATCTAGTGTGGTACAGTAACTAATGCGCAGAGCACTATCATTTCCGAATGCGATCCCAGGAACAGTTGCTACCTTATAACGTTTTAAGAGTTTATCACAAAGGTTCACAGACTGGAGTCCCATTGGCTTAGCATTTACGAAGAAGTAAAATGCCCCCTGTGGTTCAACGACTGAAATATTTGAAATCTTAGAAAGACGGTCAAACATGAACGTGCGGCGCATGTCATATTCGGAGCGAAGATCATCTACAAATGTGCTCTGCTGCTGAAGGGCTGCAAGAGCTCCGTATTGTGAGAATGAGCAGGCGTTCGAAGTCGTGTGGCCTTGGATTTTTGCAATTGCAGCGGCAATTTCCTTAGGGGCAGCGATATAGCCGATTCTCCATCCAGTCATTGAGTATGCCTTAGAAAAACCACCGATAGTGATGGTAAGGTCATAGAGGTCCTTACTAAGTGAAGCTATACTTACATGCTGAGCTTCTCCGTAGATTAGCTTTTCGTAAATTTCATCAGAAAGAATGATGATATCTTCTAGGAGAGCAACCTCACCGAGAGCTCTTAGCTCATCAGCACTATAGATCGCGCCAGTAGGGTTCCCAGGAGTATTTAGGATGATCATCTTAGTGAGGCCAGTCATGTGCTCCTCGAATTGCTCAGGAGTGATTTTCCAGCCGTTTTCTTCTGTCGTCTCAACGAGAACAGGAACACCACCAGCAATACGCACCATCTCTGGGTAACTAACCCAGTAAGGAGAAGGAATGATCACTTCGTCACCTTCTTCCACCACTGCCATAATTGCATTCATGCAAGAGTGCTTTGCTCCAGAATTCACGATGACTTGGTTCGGCTCGTAGCTGATTCCGTTTTCTTTTTCTAATTTCTCGGCAATTGCCTCGCGTAATTCAGGGACACCAGCAGCAGGTGTGTACTTCGTTTTTCCATCAGTAAGTGCCTGAATGGCAGCGTCTTTGATGAACTGAGGGGTGTCCATTTCTGGCTCACCTCCGGCTAATCCGTAAACTTCCTCACCAGCAGCTTTCATAGCTTTTGCTTGGTTTGTGATGGAAAGAGTGAGTGACGGGGTGACCTGCGCGATACGTGATGAGATACTGTCCATGATGTGATTAGTTTGTAAAAATGTAAGCACTATTTCTAGCGCACCTAATCCATCTGTATAAAAATTAGCTCCGCCAGAAGAGCGACCACGTGATACCTAACTGGTCTCGTTAAGCAAGAGAAATGATCGACATCCAAGTATTTTTTACTTCTCACATCCCAGCATTCACTTTAGTTCTCTAAGAATATGCAACACCACGTTTATTTTTGGCTTAAAGAAGAGCACCTCAATCCTACAGACCAAGCAGCATTTGAAGGCGCACTAGACAAATTAAGCGCCATCTCACATATCACAAGTGGTGGCTGGGGAAAGCCTGCTGCCACAGAGAAGCGTCCCGTTATCGAGGACTCTTATACTTATGCCGCTTACAGTTCATTTGAAAGTATTGCTGACCATGACGCCTATCAGGTAGATCCGGCACACCTTGAATTTATCACAAATTATAAAGATTGGTGGGAAAAAGTCACGATCATGGATTGTGAGTAACTCTAAGCTCCCCCACTCTCTTCACTCTAGCCCGACTTGGCGCACTCCTTCGTAAAGCACGATCGAGACTGCTGTAGCTAAATTTAAACTTCTTGTGGAATCCTTCCGCATTGGGATAGTTAGATTATGCTCAGGCGTATCTTTCAGAAATGTTTCGGGTAAACCCTTTCCTTCAGGACCAAACACCAAGTAATCTCCTTTCTTAAAATTTGCGCAAAAATAAGATTTTTCTGTCTTTGTGGTGAGGAGGTAAACTTTCTGCTCCTGCTCTTTCCCCTCGATGAAGTGCTCCCAATCTTCCCAGATGTGGACGTCTACATCTTTCCAATAGTCTAGTCCCGCACGCTTCACTGCAGTATCATCAATGGAAAAACCAAGCGGTTTAATCAGATGCAACGATGCACCAGTAGCTAGTGCTAACCTCCCTACCGCACCTGTATTATGCGGAATTTCCGGACGAAATAAGACAATGTTAAACACGCTCTCCCTCCCACTCTTGACCGGAGTTCCCTTCAATAAAGTTAACCAGTTCTGGGTCCTCACTAGCCTTCATCTCCTCGGGAGTTCCCTCAAAATAAACCAATCCCTCTTTCATAAAAATGACTCTATCCGCCACCCTAAAGACACTCCGCATTTCGTGAGTGATCACGACATTGGTGATGCCTAATTCGGTTTGTAAGTTTTTCATTAAGTGATCGATCTTATCCGCCGTGATTGGATCTAGCCCCGCATGTGGTTCATCATACAGCACGCAGGCAGGCTTATCAATAATCGCACGGGCAAGGGCCACACGCTTCCGCATTCCTCCAGAAATCTCAGAAGGCATCTTATCTCCCATTCCATCTAAGCGCACTACTTCTAACACTTCGTTCACCTGTCGTTCAACTTCAGCTCTATCCCTCTGTCCTCGCTCAATCAAAGGGAACGCGACATTCTTAAACACGCTCATGGAATCAAATAAAGCCCCCCCTTGAAACATCATACCAATCTGCTGACGCACCTCTCCTAGCTCCCGCTCAGAGAAATTTGAGATCACCTGCTCATTCACATAGACCTCTCCTTCATCAGGCAGAAGTAGTCCGATCATATGCTTTAGTAAGACACTCTTTCCTCCACCTGATCCTCCTAACAGAGCGACCGTTTCCCCTCTATAAATAGCTGTGCTAACCCCTTTCAATACATGGTGCGAACCAAAACTCTTATGCACATTCTCAATGCGTATAAGGGGTGCGTCTTTATGCTTTTTTTTCATCCTCTAACCTCCTCATTATTTTCTCCTGCTTTTTCCTCTCCCTTGCTTCTCTAAAAAAGCTCTGCACAATATCTAAACACTCCTGCCCTAGAACCCCACGTGTCACCTGACAGGTATGATTTAACGGAGGTGCTGATTCTAATAAATTGATCCACCCACCAGCAGCACCAGCCTTTGGATCGCTGCAGCCAAATACCACTCGGTCTGGGCGGCAATGCACAATGGCTCCCGCGCACATAGGGCAAGGCTCCTTAGTCACATACAATGTGCAGCCATCAAGGCGCCAATCTCCGAGCGCCTCTTGTGCAGCACCTAAAGCTAACATCTCGGCATGAGCTGTCGCATCTTTTAGTAACTCCACCTGATTCCACCCCCTAGCAATGATCTCATCTCCACGCGTGATCACTGCTCCGACAGGCACCTCCATCGCCGCATAAGCCTTTCGCGCGCCCCGTAGTGCTTGCTGCATAAAAAATGCATCACTGCTAAAATCAAAACTCTCTTCTTCTGTAGTCAGCCCGTCCATCTGTAAGTAAGATGAAACGACTGCTGTGAACAATCAATACAAAATCAAGATTCTCTTATCCATCGTCTGGCATCTTTAAAAAAAATCTCCTCTCTAACTTTCGCATGGCTTTTCCCTTTTCCATCTTTTAAATTCTAAAAATAAACACGATTTTGTGGCAATCCATCAGCTCTTTTCAATTTGACGATCCTAATTCAGGACTCAAACTCTCCTCCCTTCTCGCTAACGAAAAGCATTGGTCGCTTCCCTACACAAAGAAAGCTTAGAAGAGTATAAGAAGTTCCTCTACCTCGCCTGCGAAGCAGGACACCCTGTTACCCCATCTGACCAAGTTGATCAAGCATGGCACCAACACCTCTTCTACACCCATTCCTATTGGGATGAAATGTGTAAAAAAACACTTGGGAAAGCTATTCATCATGGTCCTACCCGAGGAGGTGACAAAGAACGGGAGAAATTTGAGGACTGGTATGTGAAGACATTAGAGTCTTATAAAAAACATTTTGGTGAGTCGCCAGACCCCACTATATGGCCAAACGCTAAACAACGCTTTCCGCCCACTCATATACAGCGAGTAGATACTAACAAAGCATACGTAACCAAAAAAAATTACTCCAGTATAGCTGTGCCGGTCTCGGCTTAATCGCCCTTTCGACAGCATGCTCACAAGCTTTTTCCTCCCCCCAAAAAAATAGGTCAATAGAACACTCAAGCACTGGCTCAGGCACGTTTGTAATTGTTATTATCATCGGCGTTATCATTTCTTACTTGGTCAAAAATCAGGGAAGAGGAGCGGGCTGTGGAGCCAGATGCGGGGGTACTTAATCAACTTTAACAAGCTCTTTATTAAGAAGATGCAAATCTCCTAAAAACCGTGTATTAGGTGCTGTTTTTTCAACAAAACATCATCCCATAGAAAGCCGTTAACCTCACAAAAGAGAAAATCTAGACAAATTAAAAAAAGAGGCTGAAATTTATGGTTTTTTAAAAAAATTAGTCTATAAACTAGCTAGTGATTTTCAAACCTCAAAGCGAATAACAATATACAACTCATAATTATGGCAATTTTTTGTATCGGAGATATCCACGGAAAATTTAACGATTTAGCTGAAAAAGTTCGACAACTTCCACCCCAATCTCACCTCCTATGTGTAGGTGATATTGGAGTAGGGTTTGAGGACTCACTTACGCCAGATTGTATGAAGGTGGTCAATGACGTAGCTTCTGAAATGGACATTCACCTCTGGATGATTCGAGGAAACCACGATAATCCTTATCTTTTCAGAGGAGGACAAAAACAATGGAATGATGCCCTCTCTCATATCAGCCTCATGGCAGATGTCGATAGTATCGAACTAGAAGGCTATCACATCATTTTTGTAGGCGGCGCTATCTCTGTTGACCGCTCCCATGAAGGACGGATCAATAACCAGTCGTGGTGGAAGGAAGAGCCAGTGCACGAGAGTTGCCCAAGCCGAGTTTATCACATTGTTGAGGAATTTGGTCCTGCCGATCTTCTTATCACTCATGCTGGCCCAATCACAGCCCTTCCCGTGATTGATCAATTCGATCCTAACATTTTCCACTATTCTCAAGAAGATCCTAATCTTCTTAATGAAATCAACGAAGAGCGATTCAGACTCTCTGATTGTGTCCAATACTCACGTGCTCCTATGGTTGTCTATGGCCACTATCACGTGCCACTTAACAACCATAATACAGGTGTCGATTACCGCTGTGTGGCCGAGCTGGAAACCTGGGAATTTAAAGGAACCAAACACGGTCACCTACCTGTTGCCCCAATCTCTGAAGATGAGAAAGCAAAAGTCGAAACTGCGCCTATCAGACTAAAGTCGACATTAAAAACTTCTGTAACCTCTCACGTCAAAATCGCAGCAGCATCAACAAAGGATGCAACTTCTGAAGAGTTGCTCACAAAAACAGCAGAGCTTCGTAAAACAACGGTTCACCAACTCGTCAACATAGATTTACCTCATTCACCTCCTCCAATGGGCCCTCCAACATCCACACAGAGAGTCACACTAAAAGCAGAACCTGACCCTCCAACCGTTACTCAGCTTTTAAAGAAAGAAACTTCCCCTGTTAAGAAAAAGCTACCGCCTCTATAAAAGCTAGTCCCATTATCCGTTATTTTTAGAAGGCCGTTTATCATCGACCTCTTCTTTAAGCTTTTCTCCGCATTTGCGACAGAATTTAGCGTCGTGAAGGTGTCCATGGACACCGCAGCTTGAACACGCATCACTTGTCTCATCCACATCTGCTCGTAACATCTCACTGGAAACAATACCTGTAGGAACCGCAATAATAGCGTAACCTGTAAGAATCATCAATGAGGTTAAAAACTTCCCTAAACTCGTCGCAGCAGTGATATCTCCATACCCAACTGTCGTAATCGAAACCACGGCATAATAGACAGATACAGGAATACTGGTGAACTGACTATCTGGCTGCCTACTCTCAACTAAATACATCAAGGTGCCTGCTATCACCGACAGTATCCCCATTGCTACAAAAAACACAGTGATCTTCGCCTTCGATCGCTGCAAGCCACGAAGGATCACATTCGCACCACGTACATGATGCACCATCTTTAGGACTCTAAAAATACGAAAGAGGCGTAAAATCCTTATCACTCTGAGACTATGTGCTGCGGCTCCACCAAAAGGTAGAAGGAGTAAATAAGTGGGGATACAGGAGAGAAAATCGACAATTCCAAAAAAACTGAACGCGTATTTCAGCGGTTTTCTTGTCAACCACAGCCGTAAAAAATATTCAATCGTGAATAGGGCTGTGAAGCACCACTCTAGCACGTACAAGGTTTGCGCGTATGCCGTCGAGTAGTAGTCTACCGTCTCCAGCATAACCACAATAACACTTGCTATAATCAACCAAATTAAAATGACATCAAAGACCTTCCCTGCTCGGGTTTCAGCCTCAAAGACAATACGCCACATACGTTGCTTAAAAGATTCTTGGGGAAGGTTATCACTCATATTTTATGGAAGAGATTACTGGGCAGCATACAATTAACCATACATTCGTCAATGCAGACAAAATCAATACTACAGAAACCCTTCGATTGACGATATTATAAAAAGAAGGCATGATTTTCATGTGACTCCTGTAACACTCAGTATCGCTGGCTCTGACTCTTGCTCTGGAGCCGGGATTCAAGCGGATTTAAAAACCTTTTCCTCGCTTGGCTGTCACGGCCTGACGGCTGTCACTGCCGTTGTTGCAGAAACTCCACATAGAATCGATTCTATTTTCCCGCTTCCTCCTCAAGAAGTTCGCGCACAAATCCAGTCTCTTAGCTCCACTTACCCTATTGCTGCGATAAAAACAGGAATGCTTGGCACTCCTGAGACCGCTCAAACTATTGGCGAGAGCTTACAGCAAGATTTTACGAACACACCCCACTTAGTGGTCGATCCCGTGCTTACCGCATCCGAAGGTTCCGAACTCTCTCCCGCTGCTATTCTCGATATTTATCGTGAAATGATCTTCCCACAAGCCTCACTCATCACTCCTAATATTCCTGAAGCTGAAGCTATCCTCCAAGTCTCTATTTCTGACAAGACTATTGCAGAAAGTGCGAAGGCTCTGAGCAAACTCTTCAAAGTACCCTGCTTACTCAAAGGTGGCCATCTGTCTGATAAAGATCAATGCATTGATTACCTCTCTATTGGTAGTGATCTCCACACATTCTCCCACCCTCGCCTTCATCTGATACAGTCCCACGGAACAGGCTGCACCCTCTCCGCAGCTATCACTGCGTATTTAGCCAACGGGGATAAACTTTATCTAGCCGTAGAAAAAGCTATCGAATGGGCACACAAAGCCTTAGGTGACTCACTAGAGTGGTCACATAACCAACGAATAACACAGTGTATCAATCAAGCTGAACTCACTAACGCTACCAAACCCCACACAGATTAATTCCCGCTACGAAGATCAAGCTTCTTCGTATCGGAGGCATTTTTATCAATGAATCTCACTTCTATTAAATTTGTGTAGAAAAATCTTGCGCAGCATAGATTTTTTGCTAAAAAACGCCCGACTCAAGCCCAGCGCGACAAACGCAAGGCTAGTCAGATTGCCGGATTAGCTCAGTTGGTAGAGCAGTTGATTTGTAATCATCAGGTCGTCGGTTCGAGTCCGACATCCGGCTCCATTCTATTAAGGGTTATGACTATTAGTCATAACCCTTAATTTTTTATACACACTATTGGTGTAATTCCACATCCCTTGAGGAGACTGTATTAGAGGCATGTAAACACAGATACTATAGCTGTCTCTACCCTTCACCTAGAACTATCTATTTTTTTTCAGAAATCCTTGAAACACTTTAAGCGTTTTCGGGTCACTATCTAATAACCAGTTAGGCTCTCCTTTGTTTGGGTCAAAATGATTAAAATAGATAAAGCCACTCACTCTTTCATCTTTTCTAACAGATTCTAAAAACACCTTCACCCACTCGGATTTAGCTGAGCCATCTGCACAACCAATCTCTGCTAGAATCAGTGGCTTATTCACCTTGCTCATCTTCTTAATACTCTTCTCAAAGACCGCTTTATAAGACGACCAGCTATGCCACTTAGAATGCTTATCTCCAAAGTTGTAACCATCTAATGCGAGTAGATCGACGAATTCATCACCTGGGTAATATAACTCAATGGCACTTTCACGGTTATTGATATCCCACTCCACATTAGGTGAAAACATAAACTTCACCTTTGCTGCACCTTCATCGCGCATAATTTTGTGCACCCTTTTCCACGCTTTAATAAACTCTTTAGGCTGCTGTCCCCAGGCAAACCAATCTCCATTCATCTCAAACCCAAAACGAAAGATCAGCTCTGAGTCAAACGCTTTTGCTGCCCTAGCCCACTGCTTCCAAAACTCATCGGTCTCACCAGTATTGATTCTCCCGAGCCAATTTTTATTAACAGATCTGCGCTCACTCCATTTCCATATTTCCTGACTAATCACTGGCGTAATTCCATGCTTTTTACAGACCTTTACTGTTTTAGTAGGAAACCCACGATCAGGGTCCATATCACGGAAAAACAAAACATAATCCGGAGTGGCACCTAGTTTTTTAATCTGGGAGATTAACCCTGACTCAAAACGCTCTACTCCCCAATGAATCTGATACACCCCCCAAGACGTTTTTGAGGCCGGGTTCGTAGTTTGCGCACTTACACTGGCAGGAGCCCAAACTACCAACGATAGGAAGAAAAGATAAAAGAGCCGTGACATGGATTCACTTTAGACCAATAAACTTAAAAAACAAAAATAAATACATGCCAGATCCATATCTAGACCCAGATAGTAAAACTCAAGAAGCCATCGAAGCAATGGCTAGTAGACTAGAAGCTCGAGGTAATCATAAGACCTTTCTAAGGATGGTCGAAAATTACGGCAAGACATTACCTAGTAATGAACCTCTTACAGTGCTCGACCTAGGCTGTGGAACAGGTATCGTGATTCGTCAACTCGCTAAAATGTTAGATCCTTCATCTAAATTTTACGGAGCAGACATCAGTGCTAAATTACTTGGAGAAGCTGCCAAATTTTCAGAAAATGACGAGATTCAATGGGATCATATAAGTACAGGTTCATTACCGTACGCTGATGGAACCTTTGATGTGATTGTGATGCATACATTGCTTAGTCATGTCCCCGATCCACTTGCGATCCTCGCTGAAGCTCAGCGAGTTCTTAAGAAGGGCGGAAAACTTATCGTTTTTGATGCAGATCATGTGAGCACGACGTATAATCAGGCGGACTATGAAACAACGCGCCGCATAGATTCTATGCTGGCTTCTGCGATTACAATTCACCCTGATATTTGTCGTCAGCTTCCGAAGCTTTTTAAATCTTCAGGCTATGCGATTACAGATCACAGTGTCGATATTATCTCTGAGTGTGGCAAAGGTGATTTTTGGTTATCGAGCGTGCATGCATTTGCTAAGTTAATGCCTACTATTGAAGCATTATCAGAAGACGAGGCAGATAAATGGTTAGAATATATGCTACAATCTCATGAAGATGGCACTTTTTTCGCCTCTGGCACTTACTACACCTTTTACGCTAAGTCTCTGCTCTAGATTAGCGGAGTAACCTTAGCTGAGCTTAGCCTTCACCAATAACAGATTTCCAAATCTCATTCATTCGTAAAACCTTCATTTTTTTAAATCCACTTGCCTGTCAAAGATGCAGTAGTGTTCTTTATATCTTCAGGCGTACCTTGGGCAACAATAGCTCCCCCCTCCTTCCCTCCTCCAGGACCCAAGTCAATCACCCAATCTGACTGGCGTATCACATCCATATTATGCTCTACAATGATGATAGAATTCCCCGCGTCTCTTAATTTTTTTAACACCTCTAGCAGAACCTCTATATCTGCGAAATGGAGGCCAGAGGTAGGTTCATCGAGTAAATAAAGCGCATTTCCCATAGTTGTCTTTGCCAGCTCTGTGGCTAACTTCACTCTCTGAGCTTCTCCCCCGGAAAGGGTATTCGCTGACTGTCCAAGCTTAATGTAACCAAGACCCACTGCACAGAGGGACTCTAGAATTTGATTCAGTTTAGGGACAGCGGTGAAAAAACGATGCGCTTCCTCTGCTGTCATCTCTAACACATCAGCGATGGACTTACCTTTATACTTCACCTCTAAGGTTTCACGGTTGTAGCGTTTACCTCGGCAGCTCTCACATTCTATATATGCGTCTGTAAGAAAATGCATATCTATCTTCAAGTGTCCGTCTCCTAAGCACTTTTCACACCTTCCGCCTTTCACATTAAAACTAAAACGCCCTGCTTTATAGCCTCGTTGTTTCGAGATAGGCAGCTTGGCAAAGAGAGCGCGAACATGTTCCAGCAAGCCCGTATAACTAGCAGGGTTAGACCTTGGACTCTTCCCAATCGGTTGCTGATTCACCACAATAACTTTAGTGATATGCTCTTCTCCTTCGATCCCTTTATGCTTTCCTGGACGTTGCTTTGCCCCATGAAACTGCCTTGCCAAAGCTTTATAAAGAATATCGTTAATCAGAGTCGATTTCCCACTCCCACTAGGGCCTGTGACACTCACCATCAGCCCAAGTGGGATTTCTACATCAATGTCTTGAAGGTTATGTTCTGCTGCACCTCGAATCCATAAAGAGCTTACTGATTGTGGCGTTTGGAGCGACTTCTTTCCCTTTTTCTTTTTACTCAGCCACTTCCCCGTAAGTGACTCTTTATGCTTGGCTAAGGCTGCTGGGGTGGCTGAGGCTAACACCTCTCCTCCATGTGCTCCCGCAGCGGGTCCGATATCGATCACCCAATCCGCTGCACGTATTGTTTCCTCGTCATGTTCGACCACCACTACGGTATTACCGATATCTCTCAATCGCTTTAACGCATCAATAAGTTTCTTATTATCCTCCTGGTGTAGTCCAATACTAGGCTCGTCTAACACATAGATCACCCCTGACAGGCCGGCACCTAACTGAGTCGCTAACCGAATCCTCTGAGCTTCTCCACCTGATAGAGTTTGGCTACTACGATCTAAGCTTAGGTAACCCAGACCTACCTGCTGCATGAATTCAATCCTCTTTCTCACTTCTTCCACAATCCCTAACAATATTTCTTTTTTCTCTGCCTCAAATAGAAGTCCGTCTAACCACGCGGGAGCGTCCTCTACCGACAAGGCGCAAAAATCATGAATATTTTTAGAATGTTCAACATGCTCCAAACGAACCCCGAGTATTTCTTTTTTCAGCCTTCTGCCTTCACATCGTTTACACTGTCTAACAGTGATATACTTGCTCATCGACTTTTTCACCGAATCACTGGTAGACTCACTGTAAAGTCTTTCTACGGTATTGCAGACACCTTCAAATACTTTTGAGGATGGCACACTCTCTCCTTCTCTTTCAGGGACCATCACTATCTTTTCATCCCCTGTGCCGTAAAAGAGTGCGTTCTTAAATTCTTTCGATACGTTTGAGAATGCGACATTCCCATCCTCTCCATAATGTTCTGCTAGAGACTCCACCTGTTGTTGCATCCAGCCCTTTTTCTTCTCCGTTCCTCCCCATAGCTTCACAGCTCCTTCTGATAGGCTTTGGCTCTCATCTGGAACGAGTAAGCTCGTATCACAGAACTGTTCGGTGCCCATCCCGTGACAACTAGAGCACGCACCTGCATGTGAGTTAAAAGAAAAGTGCTTCGGCTCTAATGCTGGCATTTCAAAACCTGTTGATGTATTTCGATAAGTTGTAGAAAAGCTAAGTTCTCTCCACTCACTCTCCCCTTTCCCTATCACCAAAGCCTTCACTTCCGAGCCACATACACGTAGTCCTGTTTCTATAGAATCGGCTAACCTGCTCTCGAATCCATCTCTCACTACCAGTCTATCGATGACCACATCCAGCTCTGTTTTCTTCTCATCCCAATTCTCCCTCAACTCTTCTAAATCAATCAGCTCGTTATTGTACCTGACCCTCACAAAGCCACTCCTCTGCATATCCTCCACCAAACTGTTAGGATCACTCAGCCCTTGCATCGGGGCTAAAAGCACAATTTTACTGCCTTCGGGCTGGCTCAGTAATTCCGTCACGATCTCCGCTCCCGTCATTTTTTGGAGCCGTTCCCCCGTATCCGGGTCATGTGGCACTCCCGCAGCAGCAAAAAGAATACGTAAATAGTCATAGATTTCAGTTACCGTCGCAATCGTTGACCTAGGGGTCCCTCCTCCCATCTTCTGCTCAATCGCTATCGCTGGGCTCAATCCCGTGATCGAGTCTACGTCTGGCTTCCCTAGCTGTTCTAGGAACTGCCGGGCGTAGGTTGACAAGCTCTCTACGTAGCGCCTCTGACCTTCTGCATAGAGGGTGTGAAAGGCTAGAGAAGATTTACCACTGCCACTTGGCCCCGTAATCACTACAAGCTTTCCCCTAGGAATATCAACGCTGATATTTTTTAAGTTATGCTGTCGCGCTCCTCGTATTGAAATCATGCTAGATCAAACAAATCTCCACTCAGAAGGTCAAGCTCTCTAAAAAAATCGAAATAAATTTACTTTTTATTGCAACTTTTAAAACCCATATGAGTTTCATATTCATGACCACTAAAACATTAGTAATATCAGCAGTATCCGCAATCGCTCTCACTTCTTTCGCTCAAGCTGGAGAAGGTAATAAATCTAAAGGTGCAAAGTCTGAAGAAAGGAAAGCTAAAATGCTTGAGCGCTTCGATACTGACGGTGATGGCGTCCTCTCTGATACAGAAAAAGAGGCAGCTAAAGCTGCACGTGCAGCCAAAGGCAAAAAGAAGAGTAAAGGATCTAACAATAATAAGGCTGAGGAAACAGAAAATCTTTAATTCTTAGCGATCGTTATTGATCTATTCAAAAAGGGAGCCAAACGGCTCCCTTTTTTCATGCTTTTTTCACTCCTTCTTCATCATTTTTACACATGCAAGTGCTATTTCTAGCACCATGCCCAAAACAACAAAAAAAATCCCATGGAAAAAAATCCTCATTGGAGAACTCAACTGGAAACGCCCTTTTAAGCTCATTGGCTTCGTGTATTTGACTCTACTCGTTATCGCCCTGTTCTTTTCATCCTACTTTCTCTTTCCCTCACCCCCAGCGAGCTACAGTAAAACCCTTCAAGGTCTTGATTTTATCGCAGCAAAAGACGGCACTCAGCTTGCCACGCGGTTCTGGCGCTCACCCACAGAGAAGGCTCTGGTTGTCTATTTCCATGGTAATGCCGTAGATATTGGTATGCTTCGACCCTTTGCTGAGCATTTGAATGCACAGGGACTATCAGTCCTCACCATGGACTACCGTGGCTACGGTCTTACTGAGGGGACACCCTCAGAACAATCTTGCTATGAAGATGCTGAAACACTTCTCCAAAGAGCCAATGACCTCGGCTATACCACAGAGGACATTATTTTTTGGGGGCGATCACTTGGAGGAGGAATCGCCACAGAAATAGCACAGCGTCATCCGTCTAAAGGGCTCATTCTCGAAAGCACCTTTTCCTCTGCCTTCCGCACCGCCACACACATCCCTATCTTCCCTTTTGATAAATTTCACAATCTCTCAAAAATAAAGCACATTCATAGCCCCTGCCTCTTTCTCCATGGAAACGATGACAAGGTCATCCCCGCCTGGCACACTCAAAAGCTTCAAGAAAACCACCCAGGTAAGAATAAACGCTTCTTGATCAAAGGCGCAGGGCACAATGACCTCTGGACCAAGGACCTCAGCCATGAGCTCATAGAACTTGATAAGCTCTTTTTTTAACTCTCCACATTTTTCGTTATCCTATTGATTTAATGAAAAAAATCCCCTTCGTATTCCCTCAGTAAATGTGTTAGTCTCTCTGCTTATGAAACAACTGTATCCCATTTTTTTCTACTCTATGTTATCTATCGCCTCTAGCTATGGCTCTGAGATTAGCTTTCCAGAAACCACAGGGAGTGATAATGGGATTCTCATTATCACCGCAGAAAAGCTTAAGGATGCATGGCTACCCTTTGCGCATTGGAAAACTTCTACAGGAAGACCGACCAAGATCATTACTGTTAGAGCGATTGAGCAGGCATACAAAGGTCGGGATATTCAGGATAAGATTAGGCACTGTGTGCTTTCCCATGCTGACTCAGGAAAAACACAGTGGGTGATTTTAGGGGGAGATAGTTCCCCTCACCTCCCCTTAGTGCCTGACCGTGACTCTAAACACAGCGTCTTCGGAGGGCGTATCAATTACAATGATATTCCCTCTGATAGCTACTATGTAAGCTCTAAATCCTGGGATACCAACCAAGACGGAGTCTATGGAGAATGGACTAAAGATCGTGACTCTCTCGCTTACACACATGATAACATCTTTATTGGCCGAATCCCCGTGCGTGTGACAGAAGACGTAGAGGCATACACACAGAAAATCATCTCTTATGAGTCGAACTACCCTTCTGATCATTTTGCAGACACTTTACTCTATACGGGCACAGTCGAAGCCTCATTCCCCAAATTACGTACTAGCTGGAATGAAATTAGCACGCACTGGGAAGGTAAGGGACTCCACTATTTTTCTAATGCCACACCTTGGGATAAAGAAAAACCAGGTGACTACGCGCTATCTACTCCCAATCTTATCTATAAGCTTAATAGTAAATCTTATTCAAAACTACACATTCACGGCCACGGATTTTTACCTGTTTGGCAACTAGAGGGTAAGCATTCGTTTACTGCAAAGAATGTACGTGAAATGACTAACAAAGATGCTTACCTCTGCCTCACCACCGTAAGTTGCTTCACTGGGGAATTTGATAGTGATCTTGACCCATCCATCACCGAGTCCATGCTCAGACAGCCAGAGGCAGGAGCAGTGATCGCCATTACCCCATCGCGCGAAGGGCTTCCTATTTTTCACGATCCTGCAAACGATCTGAAGAAGATGGTGACTGAAGGAAAAATGGATGGAACCACTAGCTTAATGACTTCATTCTGGAAGAATGGTTTAAGCTCTTCAGCCATTTCCGCAGGAGAGGCCTTCCATCTGGCAAAAAAAGAAATGACACCTGACGCGCTCATTCATAGTGGCTATCACTGGTGTCTTTCTGAGCTTAACTTCTTAGGAGACCCCAGTATTGATCTTCGTCCAACCCCTCCTCATACACCTTCACTAAATATTGAAGCTAAAGAAAATTCTCTCACTCTCAGCAGTGATATTCAACAAACAGCAACCATCACCATTTGGCAACCAGGTGCTTTTTACCAAACGAAAGAAATCAATAGCGGCAAAGAACTCAGTTTTCAACTTCCTGAGAACTTTAAGCTCAATAGCCCCTATTCCGTTTCTATTACTGGACCGAACATTAATGCCATTGTGAAAAACTACTCCCCTGCCAAAAATAAATAGCCATTAACCAGTTTAAGCCATGTTGCAGTTTAGCAAGATAGCTAGGGAGACAGTAATGCTACTCTTAGCTTAAGGAAGTTGGAATCAATTAAGCACCCCCCCCTTTTTACTTCTGCTCCAATACTTCCCAACCTCCTTGAAGGCAAAGGGGCGCTGTTCACAACTTATCCACAATGTGAATAAGTTGTGAATATCCAAACTACGTGAATTTTGTTAAAAAACGCGCGCCTTTTTTAATAATACGGCATAGGATTAAGCCCTATTTCCATTGACTCCACTCGCTGCTTCGCCTACTCATTTGGCACCCTTTTTAAGGAATTTAAGTAGCTAATTTTATGAACCGCGTTTTTGTCGAAAAGCAGATCGAATTCAACTCTGAGGCAAAGCGTCTCATCGTTGACCTGAAGGAAAATCTTGATATCCATAGCGTGAAGAACGTTCGTGTCGTCCAGCGATACGACGTCGACGGGCTAAGCCAAGATGAATTTTCTCAGGCATGTGCCCTGATTTTAGACGAACCTCAAATCGCTACCTCATCGGCACAACTTTCTCTTGCTACTAACGAGACAGCCTTTTCAGTCGAATACCTACCCGGTCAGTTCGACCAACGTGCTGACTCTGCGGCCCAATGCGTGCAGATCCTCACCCAACAATCAAAACCTCTGATTGCCTCCGCTAAGGTTATTATTCTTGAAGGTTCACTCTCGGATACAGAACTTACCAAAATCAAAACATACTGTATCAATGCAGTGGATTCCAGAGAAGCTTCGATGCAGCAACCAGAATCTCTCGCCGCTAAGGTAGAGCAGCCTTCAGACGTCGCCCTTCTAGACGGATTCATCACAGAGGACACCACTGCTCTCAGTGCTCGCCATAAAGAACTTGGCCTAGCCATGAGTCTCGAAGACTTTAATTTCACTCGAGAGTATTTCCGCGACGAGGAAAAGCGTGACCCGAGTATCACCGAGATTAAAATGCTAGACACATATTGGTCTGATCACTGTCGCCACACCACCTTTGCTACCGAACTTACCGACATTCAGTTCCAAGATGGTACAGAGATCATTAAAGACGCCTATCAACGCTACCAAGAGGTGCGCGAGGACGTGTATGAAGAAAAGCTTTCTAGCCGCCCTGAAACCTTAATGGACATCGCCCTGATTGGGATGAAAGAATTAAGAAAATCTGGTGAGCTCGATAACGTCGAAATTTCTGAAGAGATCAATGCCGCTTCTATCGTTGTCCCCGTCGATGTGGACGGCAAAGAAGAAGACTGGCTACTCATGTTCAAAAATGAGACGCATAATCATCCTACAGAGATTGAACCCTTCGGAGGTGCAGCCACTTGCCTCGGAGGATGTATTCGCGATCCCCTTTCAGGCCGTTCTTACGTCTTTCAGGCCATGCGTGTTTCGGGAGCAGCCGACCCCAGAACAACTTTCTCAGAAACCCTCGAAGGTAAACTTCCGCAGCGCGTGATCTGCCAAGGTGCAGCCGACGGCTACAGTTCTTACGGGAACCAGATCGGACTTGCCACCGGACAAGTTTCTGAAGTCTATCACCCCAACTATGTCGCCAAGCGCATGGAGATCGGAGCCGTCGTTGCCGCCGCTCCACAGCGTAATGTCTTCCGTGGTTCACCTGAAAAAGGGAATGTTATTTTGCTTATCGGAGGCCGCACAGGTCGCGATGGTGTAGGTGGGGCCACTGGTTCCTCTAAGGAGCACACCGATACCGCTCTCGACAACTCTGCTGAAGTGCAAAAAGGAAACGCACCTACAGAAAGAAAAATCCAACGTCTTTTCCGCAATGAAGAGCTCGCTAAAAAAATCCGCGTCTGTAATGACTTTGGCGCTGGAGGTGTCTCGGTAGCTATTGGAGAGATCGCCCCATCACTCGACATTAGACTCGATGACGTTCCTAAGAAGTACGACGGGCTCAATGGCACAGAACTTGCGATTTCAGAGTCTCAAGAGCGAATGGCTATCTGTGTGGACGCCTCCGAAATCAACTATTTCAAAGAAGCCTGCGATAAAGAAAATCTCGAATGCACCTACGTTGCAGACGTGACCGATACCGGCAGACTTACTATTAGCTGGCGCGGTAAGAAGATCGTGAACTTCTCACGTGCCTTCCTCGACACTAACGGTATTACCCAATCTGCAAAAGTCGATGTAGCCGCTCCTACTGGCACTTCTCCACTTGGTCAGCCTATTCCCTCGGTCGAACAAGCCAAAGGCCTTCAAAACAAATTCCTCACCGCCCTTTCAGACCTCAACTCTTGTGGACAAAAAGGTTTAGGAGAGCAGTTTGACTCCTCCGTCGGTGCATCCACTGTGCTTCAACCCTTCGGTGGAAAACACCAACTCACTCCCGTGGATGCCATGGTAGCTAAACTCCCTGTGGAGCATGGCACCACCGATACGACATCGCACATGGCATGGGGCTTCAACCCTAACATCGCCACCTGGTCTCCTTACCATGGAGCACTTTATGCGGTGACAGAGTCCGTTTGTCGTATTGTTGCCTCAGGCGCACACATCGACGACATCCGTCTCACCCTTCAAGAATATTTTGAAAAACTAGGGAAAGACCCTGCACGCTGGGCTAAGCCTTTCTCAGCTCTCTTAGGAGCCTTCACCGCACAAAACGAGTTACGACTCGGAGCTATCGGCGGTAAGGACTCCATGTCAGGTACTTTCAATGACATTGATGTCCCACCGACCCTCGTTTCCTTTGCCGTTGCCCCAGGGAAAGCCAGCCTCTCGATTTCTCCAGAGTTAAAAGAAGTCGGCAGTGAGCTCTACCTTGTCACAGTTCCTCGTGATGAAAATGGAATCCCAGCATTTGAAACACTTAAAAACTACGCCTCTATTCTCTACGCCACCAATACTGAAGGTAAGCTTAACGCTGTTCATTCCTTAGCTGAAGGTGGCCTTGCCGTTGGCATCACCAAAATGATGATCGGCAATGATATTGGTGCAGAGCTCACAAGCTCAGAAGACGAGCTCTTCCACGAACGCTACTTTAACTGGATCGTTGAGCTAAAAGCTGGAGAGACGCTTCCCGAAGCACTCAATGCAACGCTCATAGGAAAGACTCATGCCGAGTCCTCCCTCAAGCTTGGTTCCGAAACGCTAAGTCTCGATTCCTTACGAGACGCTTGGACAGCCCCACTCGAAAGCACCTACCCCTCACAAACAGAAGTGGCTAATAGTGCCTTAGAGACCTTTCACTACACTGGTGATTTGACTCCACGTAAATCTACCCACCTCAGCAAAGCTGCAAAGCCTAAGGTCATCATCCCAGCCTTCCCAGGCACAAACTCAGAGTATGATTCAGCCAAGGTCTTTAATCAAGCTGGAGGCGATGCCCATATTGAGGTTTTTCGTAACCTTAGCTCACACCATGTCGAAGAATCCTTAGCTGCCCTAGCAGCTCATATTCGATCCTCTCAGATCCTCATGATTCCCGGAGGTTTTTCCGCAGGAGATGAGCCAGACGGTTCAGGAAAATTCATTGCCACTGTGCTGCGTAATCCAGAAGTGAGTGACGCTGTGATGGATCTTCTCAAAAATAGAGACGGCCTGATCCTAGGTATCTGTAACGGCTTCCAAGCACTGGTTAAAACAGGCTTGGTTCCCCACGGTGAAATCCGTGATCCTCAAGCAGGTGCAGCCACCCTCACCTTCAATGACATTGGACGCCATATCGCCTGCTATGCCACTACAAGGATCGCTTCTAACAAGTCACCTTGGCTCGCTGGCTGTGAAGTAGGTGACCTCCATTCTGTGCCCTTCTCTCATGGAGAAGGCAAATTTATCGCCTCTGAGACAGAGATTAAGGCCCTCGCTGCCAATGGGCAGATCACTACTCAGTACACAGACCTCGAAGGCCAACCAAGTATGGACATCAGCTATAACCCTAACGGCTCTATCTATGCCATCGAAGGTATTAGCTCTCCATGTGGGCGCGTCCTCGGAAAAATGGGACACACGGAACGTCGTGGAGAACATGTAGCCAAGAACATTACAGGTAATAAACACCAGCCCTTATTCAAAGCAGGCGTGGAATATTTCTTGTAAGAAAAAATAGAACTAACATTTCGAGAGCGTTCCTAGCTAATCAGATAAGCCAGGAGCGTTTTTTTCTTTTTATAGAAAAAAGGAAACAGCTGTGTATGTAATAACTCACTAATCTATATTTCCTTTCACTCTCAATTCTCCTCCTCACCTCAATCTCATAGACCTCCATTTACCCAAGGCCTATCAGATATTCTATTTCCCCCTCCCCTTATTTGTTTCATCCCAAAGCGTTGAAGCAGTGTTCCTATTCCAACGCCTTCGCCAACCGTTAGGCCTCAATAGGTAGCTCTCTTTAATCGCACCAGACTTCCTACGGTAGCCTCCCATTTATTTTTTAAAAAAATCTATCTCCGTTCAAAATCATTTTTCATTTATTTAAGAAATCTTGATTATCAACTAAAATTAACTAAAAAACCTATTAAGTTTCGTATTTTACTCAAATATTTAAGAAAAGTTTAAAATTTATCTTGCTGAATTATTATTTTTAGAATTTAAAGGTAGCTGTTATGAAAAAAGCAGTCCTTATATCGTCACTATTCATTTCAAGCGCATTCAGTTTATCCGCTGGAGAGCTTGAAACCCTTCGCTCGGCTAACGCTGAACAAAAGCGCCAGATCAGCTCTCTCGAAAAAGAGGTTAACAATCTCTATTCACTTCTTGAGAAAGAGATGCGCGATAACGGCAAGCCATTAAAATCACGCATAGCAGGCTCTAAGGCTTCAGCTTCTTACACCGTGGTAAAAGGAGACAGCCTTTCTAAAATCGCCCGAGCTCACGGAGTGGCACTCAATTCTCTGATGGTGCGCAACAATCTTGGAAGTAACAGTATCTTAAAGATTGGCCAAAAGCTCTCTATCCCGAGTTCATCAGCTGCCAAGCATGTATCAGAAGCCTCTCAGCTTCCTGTGCTCCCAGAGATTCCAAAAGCAAAGATTGAAAAAATCGCTGTCGCTAAGACCCCTGCAGCAGGACGTTCTTACAAGATTCTAAAAGGTGATACTTTTTACTCAGTTGCACATAAGCATCAGGTCACGACTAGCGAGCTCATTCAGCTAAACCCAAGAGTTTCTCCATCAGCACTCAATGTTGGTCAGGTCATCACACTTCCTAAGAATGCTAATGTAGCAAAAAAGGCGCCGGTTAAAAAGCCTGTTGCTCTTGCTGCTGCAACGAAGAAGAAGATCACACCTAAGTTATCGGCACCTAAAGTCTCTAGCCCTATTGCGTCTATCCCACCAAAGCAGAAGAAGATAGAAACTATTTCAATTACCCCTGAGCCAGTTGAGATGAAACCTATTGCACTTGATGCTCCAATGACCTTAGAAGATCTAGCAGGCAAGCATGGAACTACTGTAGATGCTCTTAACGCTCTTAACGGATGGAATTTCCGTCCTAGCATTAAACTTGCTAGAGGTTCTGAAGTTTACCTTCCGAACTAATTTTTTCCAAACTAGATTAGATAACCATTTCTAGGACAACATGAGGTAGGGGCACACCGACCTCAATTTAATAAGGGCTGAACCTCTGAGGACAATTTTGCTTCAGGGGTTCACTCTTTTTTAGTTTTTAGTATATGTAAAAAAAGGCCCTACCCTTAGGTAATGCCTTTTTCATTATTTTTTAAATAGCGGATCCGCTACAAAATAGTCTAACAATCTTTATCTGTTACAGCACCTTCTGAGGCTGAAGCTGAGAGTTTTGCAAATTTTGCTAACACCCCTCTTGTGTAACGTGGCTCTGGTCTTACCCAAGCTTTTTTACGCTCCTCTAATACAGTGTCTGATAGATCGACGTTAATTTGGTTCGCCTCCGCATCAATCGTGATCACATCTCCATCTTCCAAGAGCGCTAGCACTCCTCCTGTGAATGCTTCTGGAGTGATATGCCCCACTACAAATCCGTGACTTCCACCAGAGAATCTTCCATCCGTGATGAGCGCTACAGAGTCTCCTAGACCTCTTCCCATGACTGCAGCTGTTGGCCCTAACATTTCACGCATTCCTGGTCCACCTTTAGGTCCTTCATATCTCACTACAATCACATCCCCATCGGTGATGCCGCCAGAAAGAATTGCCTTCATGCTTTCCTCCTCTGAGTTAAAGCATTTCGCCGTGCCAGTGAAACTCGTGCCTTCGTTACCAGAGATTTTTGCCACGGATCCTTCAGAAGCGATGTTTCCGTATAAAATTCTTAGATGGGAATCTTTCTTCTTAGGCTTATCTAACGGAAGGATAATTTTCTGATCTTTCGGGAACTCGACTGGGGAGTTCTCTAAATTCTCAGCCATTGTTTTCCCTGTCACCGTCATGCAGTCTCCGTGGAAAAGTCCTGCTTTATAGAGCATTTTCATCACTGGGATCGTGCCGCCTATTCTTACGAGGTCAGCCATCACATACTTCCCACTCGGCTTCAGATCGGCGATCACAGGGACGCGCTTCCCAATTTCAGTGAAATCATCAATCGTTAGCTCTACATTCGCCGCATGCGCCATCGCAAGGAGGTGTAACACGGCATTGGTAGAGCCACCGAGAGCGATGACTAGAGTAATGGCATTCTCAAACGCCTTACGTGTCATGATATCACTTGGACGGATCCCCTTGTTGATCATATTCACCACCGCAGCTCCTGCATCTAGGCAGTCCATCATCTTGTCATCACCTACAGCTGCTTGTGCAGAACTATTTGGTAAACTCATCCCGAGTGCTTCAATCGCACTGGCCATCGTATTTGCTGTGTACATCCCTCCACAGGATCCTGCTCCTGGGATTGCACAACCTTCTACGGTTTGTAACTCTTCATCAGAATACTCACCTTCAGCGTGCTTGCCCACCGCTTCAAACACGGAGACAACGTCCAAGTCCTTCTTTTCCCCCTTCACCGTGGCACAGCCCGGAAGAATCGTGCCTCCATAGACAAATACAGCAGGTCTATCCAGACGAGAAATAGCGATCATGCACCCAGGCATATTCTTATCACAGCCACCAACTGCTACCAGTCCATCCATTCCTTCTCCAGCGACTACAGTCTCAATAGAGTCTGCGATTACCTCACGTGACACTAACGAGTACTTCATCCCTTCAGTTCCCATCGAAATTCCATCTGAAACTGTGATGGAGCCAAAAATAAGAGATTTTCCTCCTGCTGCGTCAGAGCCTTTAGCACATTCTGAGGCAAGTTTGTCCAAATGAACATTACAAGGAGTCACTTCACTCCAAAGAGACGCTACAGCTACCTGAGGTTTTTTGAAATCTTCCTTTTCAAACCCCACTGCATAAAGCATGGCTCTACTTGGTGCACGGTCGTCGCCATCGACAACTTTTGAAGAAAACGGGCGATTTGTCGTTTTGTATGGATTGCTCATAAAATTTTATTTGTATTGATGGCGGTACCATATCAATACGACTCCACGGGTCAAGCCCCCTTAGACAGATGTCATAGAGCCATGAGTAAAATCCCGCACGCCCTTTTATCTGTTTGCGTTTTTTCTTTTCATGAGGTGACAAAAACAGTCTGATTAGCTAAATAATAAGTATTTTCATATGCCCAAAATTAGAATTCTTGAACCCGATGCTGAAGTAAGGGATCTCAACATTAAACTTAAACGTGAAAAAATTACTATTGGGCGCAAACCGTCTAATGATATTGTCTTAGAAGATATCTCAATTTCTTCATACCACTGCCAAATTCGTAGAGTTCTTGGTGGGTATATACTCGATGACCTGAACTCCACGAATGGTTGTAAAATAAAAAAACAGGCATATTTCCATGTGGATCTGGAGGATGACACCCTCTTTCGCTTAGGTGATGTGAAAGTAGAGTTTCTCTACACAGATGAAGAAATCGATGAGCTAGAGGAAGAGGCTTCATTTCAATCAGAGCAAAAGAAAAGGCCACTGGCAAAACAGGGCAAGAAAAAACGCAGCAAAAAGAATCATGCTGCTATCGCAAGCTCCTCAAAGGCTGAAAGAAAAAGTAAGCATTCAGATCGCGAGGCTAAAGACGCTCACTTTGATGAAGATGGAGACGGGGAGGAAGAAAATGAATATTTGAACCCTAATCGTGGTTTTTATATCACTCTCATTTCCTTTATCATAACCATAGTGATTTCTTTTACAGTCCTTTACCTAACAGGGAATCTCTAAAAACTCTTTCTGAATTCTCATATTTCGCTTTTAATTATCTGAAATACAGAGTAAATATCCTATCAAATACCACCCAATTATGCCTAGAATTTTAATTTCAGAGCCCGATAGTACCCCTCAACCTTATAAAATTAATGCTAATCGCATGCTCATCAAGATTGGACGGGGTTCTGCTAATGACCTTCCTCTCACCCACGGGTCAACTTCAACCAATCATTGTGTTATCCGCAAAGTTCAAGGAGGTTACATCCTCGAAGATAATGGCTCTACTAACGGCGTGAAGATTGATAATCTTACGTATCAAAAGATTGACCTCAATCAAGATACACAGCTTCAACTTGGCGATGTTGATGTCACAGTAACTTTTACAGATGAAGAACTTAGCATTTTAGCCAGTGAGGATACGTTTAAATCCGAGCAAATACTTACAGCTCCAAAAAATTCAGAAAAAGCAAACTCTGAAAAAACGGATAAAAAGAAAACTCCAAAACTTGAAAAACCTCAACAGCCAGATCCGCAACAATTTGTCGTATCTAGTGGGCAAAATAGCCCTCTAAAATCGTTTCTCCTTCTTATTCTTTGTATCCTTGGATTTTTCGGTGGCTTGTCAGCTAAGCATTTCCAAGAAACAAACGGTCGCTTTTTACATGACGACATCTTAGGGGAAAAAGCAGAGCTTCCTGATAAAGAAGGTAATTCTAAAGAAGAATAATTTCCACCAGTTCAGCTAGTCTCTTTTTTAAAGTTCTAAACTTACGCACTATACGTGCGCGAGACTATTTCTAGAAGATCTGCGTGTACATTGGGCTGTGCGGCTACACATATCCTATCGGAGAACATGTCGTATTGCTCACCTCTGTGGTTTGTCACAATTACTCCTCCTTCAGCCATGATACACAAGCCTGCGGCTACATCATAGGGCATGAGATCAGATTCCCAGAAGCCACCAAACCAACCCACACCAAGGTAAGCTAAATCTAAGGCTGCGCTTCCACTTCTTCTAATTCCTCTACCCAATTTTAGCACCTGGTTAGCGCAATCAAAAAAGGCATCATTAAAATCTTTTGAACGATAGGGAAAACCGGTTACATACAGAGCTTCTACTGATTTAATCTGTCTGGCTTGGTTGGCTATTTTCTCACCTCTTAAAAGAATACCCTTCCCTTTTTCAGCGGCAATCCACTCCCCTGAATAGGGCTTCATAACAACTCCTAGTACAGGAACTCCTTCCTTCACTAAGGCTACAGAAATAGAGAAATGCTCCAAGCCGTTCAGATAATTTGTAGTCCCATCTAATGGATCTACGATCCAAACTAGATCCTGATCTCCTGATTTACCCGATTCTTCTCCATAAAAGCCTGCATTAGGTAACAACTCTAATAATCCGTGGTATAGAATTTTTTCACTCTCCACATCTACAAAGGAGACAGTCTCCTTCAGAGCTTTCATCGTCACCTCGGCTTCAGGAACCTGCCTAAAATGTTTTAACTGAAATGACGCTGCTAACTCACAGATTTCAATGACTTTGTTAAGCATCTCTAGTTATTTTTCTACGCTTATACGATTAAGTATACACAGAATATTTTCTCCAAGTTTAAAAAATATTACCGTAAGTTTACTCTAATTTTTATTCCTTATCCTCAGAGTCATTTGCCCCATCATCACTATCAGAAGAGCTTACGGTTGGTACTTTTATCACTGGTACTGCTAGAGAATTATTCTCCTCACTCGGTTGTTCATCTGTCTCTTTATCTACTTCTGTAGGTTTAGATTTACCAAACATCAGAATAGCAGCTATAATAAGGACAGCAACACCTACTAGAGCGACTAAGACAACAAGTGTCTTAGAGCTTTTTTCTCCTTCATTACTAAGACTTGGCTTATTCATAGCACCCAAGGGAGGAGTCGCCTGTACAGATTCTATAGGAGAGGTCGAGAAATTTTGCGTCGGGGCAGCCTTCGCAGCTAAGACTGTTGTTACAGAGAGAGCTGCCGCTGGAGCTTCATTTGGTACCGTTTCAGCTAATGCGTTTAAGGAAGTTCCAGCTGCTGCGGTCACAGAAACTAAACTTGTTCTCGCTGCCACAGCTTGCATCTTTTCTAAATCAATTGGCTTTTCCAACTTCGGCATAGATTCCAATGCTGCAGCAATCGTTGCAGGTCTATTTTCAGGGTTTATCTTAATTAGACTATGAATCCAATCACTAAACTCTCTAGAAACACCCTCAGGATACTCATGCAGAGGCATGAGCTCTTCATTTTCGTGAGCTTCTAAAGCTTCCTCCATATTTTTTCCTGAAAAGGGATGACCTCCGACCAAACAGATATAAGCAAACTGTCCTACCATATAGAGATCTGACTGCACCGTTGCTGGCGAACCATCAAACTGCTCAGGAGCCATCATCGTGGGTTCCGCCATCAGGGCTAAGTATGAAGAATCTCCTTGAATTAATGGAGCTAAACGACTTAGACCCAAATCTACTATATAATTACGATAACCACCACTAGCTCTTGGGACTCGAATAATTGAGGTGGGATTAAACGCTCCGTGAATAAATCCTGAATCATGCGCCATAGCAAGAGCATCAAGAATATTTTCCGTAGTCTGATAAACATCCCATTCATTTACTGACCCTTCCTCTAAGCGTTCATCTATTGATTGACCATCAAGTAACTGAGAAACTATGTAGGCGCCATCATCATCTACTCCTGCATCAAAAACGGTTGCTATACTGGGGTGTTGAAGAGCACATAGGTTCTGTGCAATAGCGATAAAACTATCTTCCCAATCAGAATAAGTATCCTCTCCATTCAAATCAAAAAACCTTCTTAAAGCGACACGTCTCCCTAAAAGGGTGTCTTCAGCTTCATACACGCCCCCAGTTCTGCCCTTTCCTAGCAGTTTTATAATTTTATAACGATCTTGCTCCATTTCAATTTAATAAAGTTGAATTAGGGTAAGTCGCTAAACCTTAAAAATCAATCCTATAAACCTAATATTCTAGAGTTTACTCTCCAAAATGGATCAATAAGAACAAGTCTGCTCTTAGCCTTATTAAAAGCCCTAAGCCTCTGGAGAAGTCCTAGGTTTTTCCTCCTCGACGACTTCCTGCTTAGGTGTCGTTTTTTCAGGTTTTTCTACGGATTTTTTTTCTTCCTTAGGTGTAGCAGCCTTCTTAGCAGTTTTAGCTCCTCTGGTGTCAGCCTGCGGTTTGGCTTTCTTTTTACCTGCTTGTTGTGGCTTTTTCTTCGCATCTGAAGAAAGGTAGAGTCGTCCATTTTCTAATAGGACAAGATAGCCTTGGTTAAGCATCCAGTGGAGGTCGTGGAACCATAAGGTTTTCACCTCTTCAGTCACATCTGCTTCTAAGGTGGACTTCCATAGTTCATCTATCCCTTTCCCAGAGTTTTCTTTCACCCAGTTAAGTATAGCCTGTGGGCGGTCTGCTAGCTTGGTATCCTCGGGAATTGCATGAGGGCGAGATGGTCCAGCATGAAGTTTATTCTGCCATTTATAGACGGCGAGCTGCCTTCCAGAAAGCTGTCGGCATAAAAAGGAGGAAAGCTCTCCAGGGTAACGGTTCTGCTCAGAAATCACTTCTAACAGCCCAGAAGCTAGACCTGATGAGATCGTTTTAAAATCCACATCAGATTTCACGAAAGCTTTTTTCAAGACTGGATACTCAGCGACGAAGCCGTTCGCTTTAAAGTGCGTAATCGCGTCAGCTTTGGTCTCGAACTCCTGAGAGGGATCACTCGTAAGCTGGTATTTTTTCTGCATCTTCATGCTTTCCATCCACTGCGCTACCTTCTCTTCATCACGCTCGCTCTTGATCCGTGACTTATACTTATCCAAGGACATGTTACTAAATCCAGCAGCGTGCCTTTCCGAAACGAGTGCTTGGTAGCCATGGTAATTCGGTGGAGCAATCGGCTCATTCGTAAAGCCGCAACATGCGATCGAAGGAAAATTACCCTTTGGAGCCTCGGTCTCGACCTCGACAGTTTTATAAAGCTCGTTAAATTTTTCTGAAGCGGCGAAGTGGTTCAGCGCTTCTTCTTCCTTGAAGAACGTGGCTTGATCACTGAGAGATTGATAGATTACCATGTCTGCATCAGCAGCGACGGAGAAGCAAATATTATAGCGTTCGCGTGACTTAAGCACTACACGGGCAAGGTCAAATACGGAATACGTTCTCCCCGTTGCAGAGATTTGCTTCACTAAGTTATCAATTCCTTCCTCCACAGGCATGATACTTGCCTTCACATTCTCAGGAAGAGTTTCTCTCTCTGGACGCGGGCGCTCATAGCGATCATCCCTTCTGTTATTGCTGAACTTACGCTTTCCTCCACCTGGAGCTGAACGCTCTCTGTCCCCTCTCTCTGAATGAGGTCTCCCTCCCTTACGTCCTTTACTCAAAGAATTTTCATCACGAGAGTAATAAGTCTTTTTTTTAGGTTTATCATTTTTAGCCCACGCTGGACCAAAATCTAAACCTGATAAATCCAACGGATTTTTACTCTCTGACGCTTCATTCATATCTGGAGTGATTTAAAACCGATTATTCGCAGTCATTCAACGACAAAATGCCCTTTCTTTAGAGCTTCTTACACCAGCTCACGCATGGCCAGATACTGATTCGCCAGCGCTACAGGTAACTTTGTCGCTATCGTATCTACAGAAGGCACATTCATCGCCTCTAATTTATCCATAACTAATTCACGGTCATTGACATACTGTTGAATAGCAGCAAGCCTGACGGCTTCATCAAAACTGTGGATATCTAGATCCATGGCCTCTTCGACCTCGGTTTCTCGAATATTCCCAATCGTCACAATGTGCTTTTGTCGTAATTTTCTAATGGGGTCGATCAACTCAGCTGTGTCTTCACCTCTGAAATTAGAGATAAACACCACCATGGAACGTCGTTTTTGTCTGACTAAAATTCTCTCTACAGCTTCTCCATAGTCACTTGGTGAGGATGAGGTTTGGTAGTCAAATAGATGGTTTAGAATTGTGGTCATCGATTCAACCCCTTTGACAGGAGGTAGCCATCTATCTTGTCCACCGTATGCCATAATGCCCACATTATCCCCCTGCTTTAAGGCCACATATGCCAGTAAAAGCATTGCATTCAAACAGTGGTCAAACTGAGAGAGCCCATTATCTAAAGCACGCATTCTTCTGCCACAGTCTATCGCTAGGATGACATTCTGATCTCGTTGTTCATGGTAGGAACGTGAAATGAGCGACTGACGTTTCGAGCTAGCCTTCCAATCAACCTGAGAGAGCATGTCCCCCTCATGGTAGTCACGTAGCTGGTGAAATTCTTTACTCAGACCCGAACGGTTCTTCTTAACGATTCCCATTTGCTCAGGGTTACTCTCCATCGACATCAAGGAAAGCTGGAGGACTGGTTCGTAGTTAGGATAGACACGCACTTGTTCTTTTTCCCCTACACGGAACATCTTTGACCACATTCTCAGAGGTCCGTGCGATTCGATGTGCGTTTTACTAAACTCTATCCACCCACGTTCCTTAATCGTCGCTTCATAGGTCACCTCAATATATTTTTCACTCGGAATATACCCTGACCAAGGAAGCTGTTCTGAAATAGCCCCTTGAGGAAGTCCATCGAAAAAGGAAACATGAAAGCCCATATTCGATAGATTCCTAATAAGTACTTTGATCTCACCTGGCTGACCTTGGGCAAATCTCCCTGGCAGAGTTCTCACTAACTCAAACTTTACCTTAGTGAACAAAAAGACGAGATCTATAATTGATACTACTAGGAGGGCAAACAAAAGAAGCCACCAAACAATCAAGGCACTCTCTATGTGTCTCCCCAATGCGCCAATCAGCGTTAAGCCGAGTAAGCTAAAGAGAGTGTATTGGGTGGGCCTGAATTTAAAGCTCAACGAAGCCGCCGCCAAACCAAGTGGGGCGGTCACGAATAATAACTTAGGCACAAGGATGGTGAACCCTGCTAAGAGAACTACCAAGAGGCCAAAGTAAATGAGATATCCGTTTTGCTTCATTGACGAGGTGCTTCAACTGAGGCGATCAATGTCGCAAGTGCATCATCTATCGTTTGACCACTAATAGCTAGTTCTGGAGCTAGCTGGATTCTGTGTCTCAACACAGGGATCGCAGCATATTTTACATCGTCAGGCATGATGAAGTCTCGCCCTCCCATGACAGCATAGGCCTTGGCAACTGCTACTAGACTGATTGCTCCACGTGTCCCAGCTCCAAGACGAATACCCTGAGCAGAACGTGTGGCACGCGTTAAATTCACGGCATAATCCACTACTTCTGGAACAGCTCTCACATTCAGTACTTCTTTCTGAATCGATACAACCATTGCAGGATCACAGATCACGTCCACCTCAGAGTGAGCACCAGAGGTCACGGCTTGAACGACTTCTACCTCACTCTTATGATCAGGAAAATCCATCACGACCTTCATTAAAAATCGGTCTAACTGAGCTTCCGGAAGTGGGTAGGTTCCCTCTTGTTCAATTGGATTCTGCGTTGCCAACGTCATGAACGGTGGGTCTAGCTTCATGCAGTCACCATCAATCGTCACCTGACGTTCCTGCATCACTTCTAACAAAGCAGCCTGCGTTTTAGCAGGAGCTCGGTTAATTTCATCAGCAAGAAGAAGATTGGTAAAAACAGGCCCCTTACGCACTTTGAACGTTTGGCTCTTCATATCAAACAGGGTGAAACCTGTCACATCTGCAGGCATCAAATCCGGTGTGAACTGCACACGTCCATACGCTCCTCCAAACATCCGTGCCAGAGAGTTCACCAAAAAAGTTTTTCCTAAACCCGGCTTCCCTTCTAACAGAATATGTCCACCTGCGATCAAGCATGCAATGACTTGATCGATCGCATTACTCTGCCCTATCACCAAGTGTTGTAATTGTGATCTCATTTTCTTGATCACTTCAAGAGAGGCACTCTCCTGCCTCTCTTCCGTCATGCTTTCTGAAATAGGCTGCTGAGGTACAGCAGTTTCTTTCGGGGGAGCATAGTTCCCTTCTTCTTGTTCTGGATTCATGCTATTCATAATGTTTGATTATTTTTTGTAAAATACTTACGGATTCGATAAAATAAAGGGGTTCACGCACCACCGCTTCACGGAAGGCAGCTTCGATAAGTGTTGCCTCTTCTCCTAATTCTTTAGCGACAGACTTAAACCTCTCACGTCTCACTTCTGCTACAGAGCCTTCAACTCCCAACACTCGCTCAGCACGTTTTTGCATGCTTCTAATTAAGTAAGCTTCCTTTTTATGCTTCCAGTAGAAATGACCACGTGAATCTAATGTCTTGAGGTAATTTAGGTTGTTTGAAGGCAGATTCTCAATCACTGGTCCGAAGCGTTGCCAACGTGCAAGTAACCAAAAGAAGATAAGGCTCAACAAACCCACTAAGCCATAGAAGTAGTATTTACCGAGAAGAGAGTAAAAGCTCTCACTCTCACCAGAGGTGAACAGCACTGAACTGGAGTCTGATAATTTCAAGATATCTAACAGAACAGAAGGATGATTCTGCGTGGCTAAATGTGGATTACGCAGCATCCGCCCATCTGTTATCAACGTCACTCTGCCCTGGCGTTTTCCATACCCCTTAGAAATGAACTTATGTTTTCCCTCTTCTTCATCTTTAATCACCGTGTGTAACGCTGTCTCACCGGTAAGACTAATATTTGAAAAAAGATTTTCGCCTGATCCTTTTTTAGTTCCTCTACCATCATCTAATAGTAACCAATCTGTCCCAAATCTTGCCTCATATTCTCTTTCCTTGAAGTTTATAGTCACAGTTCGAGAATATGGTATTTCATAAGCACGCTGGGCATCTTCAAATATCACCTTCTCTTCAGAATCCTCATACGTAGTTTCGTCATCAGCACTCAAAGAGACTCCGAAATGGTCAACAAATGCACTTACAAGCTCTTCATCAAAAGCATTCTCTCCCCAGCTGAAATAGTGATTAAAGTCACGATATTCTTTCTCTCCATGCTCCAATAAAAAGATCACATGACCTCCCTTACGCATGTAGTCTAACATTCTACGTATCTGGCTCTCTGATCGTAATGACCGAGCAGGTATCACCATCGTATCATACAGCTCTGGATCATACCTAGCTCTACTACTATGCCCCGTCACCATCTCATATTCTTCTAAAAATAACTGAGCAGCCAAAAACGGGTTACGCGCGGCCTCACCTCGGTAGCCTTTATTTTCTTTATGCGTTTCATAGCCCACCACCTTTCTTCCGCAGGAAGTGATCAGGATGCCTATCAGCAGTATACACAGAATGCTCAGTGTTCTCATCCCTTCTCTCCTCCTATCTGTTTATTGTGAAACGGCCAGTCCTCACACAGCCACTCGATCGCATTATCCTCAGGCTCTAGGTTTCCATACGCCTGCGACACCCACACTTGTGTGAGTTTTGAAAAATAGGTTTCCACAGGAGTGTTCTTAAGAGTCTCTACATGTCTTACACAGTCCTGCTCTGTATCACTCTCAAGCACAGGTAAAAGTGCAGCGTTCACCATCCACTCAAGCGAGCCGCGATAGAGATAGCTGAGTGCTTCTTTTTTATTTCCTTCTAACCAAGCTTTCCGCGACGCCTCGATCACATCCGTAGGCAAACTTTCAGGTGTGACATCCATTCCTAGTACGCTCTTCGCCTTCACCCGTTCTTCCGCTCTTATATTCGTCCCTGTCCTCTCTGTTCTGAACATATGAGTGTTTTTAAGAATCAGCCAAACCAAAAAACCGATACCTACAATGACAATGATCCAGAAAATCAAATTCAATAGTGGGCCAAGATTAGCGAGGGCACTAAAGTCCCAATCAGATTTTTCTGATTCTTCATAGATAGGCACCTCTGTTTCTTTGATCGTAACATCGAACGAAGGTTCATCCATCACTCTATCAGCACTGCTATTCTCTTCATAGCGCACAGCAGCCTTCGCAGAGCTTACGCTAAAAAATCCTATGCCTACTACGCAGATAAAGAAGCTCAGTAGCGTGTGACTACTCCCACTGCGTAGTTTTTTTAATCGCTCTGACATTCTCTTAAACGCTAGTTCGATATCCCAGCCTTCAGAAATTGTTCTACTATTGATATAGATAGCGAAACCTGCACCAGAATAAAACGGGGTGAGAGCAGACAGCACGACTATATAACTCACTAGAGCGAACATCAAGGAAGGCACTGACTGCTCATCTATATAGAACCCAAGCATAGCCTCCATAAAAAAGTCGATATGCTCACCAATCGTCTCTAGATTAAATCCATACATGCTCAACCAACGGTAGGCAATGTAAACTGTCATGAGTGAAATGTGTGAGATCAATACGCAGGAAACTGTCAGACCTGATGCCCCATCTCCTCCGTGACGAGAAAGAAGGCTCACTCGTTGCTTATAGCTTTTCCCCTTTAAGCCTTCTAGTTCATTAATCGGCATCGTGAACGAGCGGGAGGTGGAAAACCGCTTAAATACCATCAATTTAAAAAAATCTTTAACGATTAGCTTCGGCCACTGAGTGACTAACTTTGGCACGCTCACCTGCTCACCGAATAAAGAGCGACTAAGTACATATAAAGGCACCCGTTCATAGATCGGCTTAAACCACCACATCACAAAGAAGGGCAGCATCACACCCAGAAAATTAGAAAATCCCGAGCCTTCAGAGTCAAACCACGTGTCTGCTAGCGAGTACCATAGATACGCCCCACCTAGCATTAGAAGCATCAAAGGAAGGACAGTGAGGCTCCATGCTAGCATTACAGATTTATAATTCCTCTGCACTAGGGCAACCCCCAGATCAATACTCTCCCAGCGGCCTCGTGGACGGATCTCCGCCGTTACATTCTCAAGTTTCAAGGTTTTTCTCCCTTCCACAAAACATGAAATAAACAAAGAACGCGATCCATCCAGCGATCCCTACCCACACCTTAAATCTCCAGCCACCGAGGCTTTCGAATTCATTGGCTGACCAGAAGCCTTCAATAAAAGCGGCTAAAAGCGTCATTGCAGCTGCGCCCATGATCAAAGGCACCGCAGTTTTTCCGGCATGGAGTAAAGCTGCTGGGCGTGACCTTCTGCCCGGCGTCAGTAAACAAAATCCTAGCTTCATACCAGCCATCCCAGAAATAACCATTGCCCACAACTCCGGAGGAGCATGACTAGACACGAAACCGTATAATTTTTCTGGCGCTCCATACGCTGATATATAAGCAATAATAGCGCCAAAAAAAAGAGCATTATGAAACAAGAAATATAAACTTCCCAAGCCAAATAACACCCCACAGGCAAAAATCTGAAAATCGATACTAATGTTATTCCAGATATAAAAGCCAAACATCATAAAGTCACCGCCATCTCCTCTCCCATCCTTAAGAGACTCTGTATCCTTTCCATACATACTCTCCATTTGCATCTTGCTAGGTTCATCCAACACAGAGTTCACCCATTCCATATTATCAGGGCCAGAGGAAAATATAATGAGTAAGGCCGGCACTAAACAAACTAGCCAACCGAGCACATGCAATCTCCATTCCTTCCGCATAGCTCTTGGGAAATCTTTTAGAAAAAAGCTCATAACCCTCGCCCAGAGGCCAGTGTTTTCCCTCTGTACCAACTTATAGCCACGGATCACTTGGTCGTTCAAATACTCGCACATATTCGCGCCATACATCCTGTGTCTAGCTAATGCTAGATCACTTGACTGACGTTGGAGAAGCTCTGGTAATAGGGTGAGATCTACACCCGAGAAGTTTTTCTCTGCAGCCGTGAGTAAGGCATCAAATTCACGCCAACGTGCAGCATTTATTTCTTCAAATATTTTTTCCTGCATTTTCTTCTAGCTCCTATCTACGATCCAGCGAGAGTATGCGGCTAGTTCTTCCACTGCCTCCACTCCTTGTTTTTGGGTAAGTTCCTCAGCATGCTGAGCCATCTCAATTCTTCTTTCCTCTGACCAAATACCTGCACGCTCACAGAAACTACGAATGGCAACTTCTTCCTCACGAATGAGCTGTAACCGTGGCATCTTCGGCAGGTCGGGAGCCTTAATAGGAGATACTGCGTGTACCTGTGTTTTGGTATGTATGACTACGGTATTTGCCACCAGGTCACCTACTCGCTGGAACCTCTTGGTAAACAGGCAACTAAATAAACCAATCCCATACGATCCAACAGGAATCATGCCTACTCCAGTAGCCATTACCAACATCGCAGCATCCTCATTACTCAGTAATAAATAAAGAGGCACTCCAGGTAAATAGTCTGCAGCGCGTAAAATATTGCGTACAAAAATCTGTCTTCCCGTAGCACGGGTCCCATCTATAGAAACCACCTTTAAACCATAAATTCTCTTCCCCCAAGTCGCTGCCTTTTTCCCTCTTTCAAAAAAGAAATTATAAAACCAAATAAAGATAAAGAGTGTTATTAAGAATATTCCTCCGATCACTTCCCCACCTCCTTTAAAATGAAACACATTAAACAAAAGAAAAACCAGAAGCATCACGAAGGCAAAAAATAACAGCATCATGAAAATTGAATCCAACAGAAGCGCCATTGCCCGTGGGAAGGCTCCTGCCACTGGTGTCTTCACCTCCACCCCTTCTGCCATTTCTACGCTTTGTAGCGTATCGATTCTATTGTTGGGGGGATTGTGCAGCATTCGTTAAGGTAAATTCAACTCAAAGTTAAGTCGCATCCTATATTGGGTAAAGCAATAATCTCAATAATTTAACTCCAGACCTTGCTATTTTGAAACTGTTTTTATATGAAAGGGTATGGAATCACATGAAGTCCTTAAAGCAGCGTTCGAAAAATCTTCCCCCAAAGCTATCGCTAGCGAGCTAGGAGTGAGTCTCTCCCTTGTTTACAAATGGGCACAAGACCAATCAGATGCAGGCTCTGGAAGTAGAAATCCACTAGACCGACTCATGGAAATCTACCGCCACACGAAACACATCGAGATCATCGAGTGGATCTGTAGTGAGTCAGGTGGATACTTTGTCAAAGAAGGATCATATGCGCAAGCAGCCCAGGCGTTTGATGTCCTTCCTGCGACCAATGAAATTCTACATCAATTCTCTCACCTCCTTCTAGAAATCTCCAAAGCGGCTCAAGATAACTCTATCACGCCTGACGAAGCGGAAGAGATTCGTAGCCATTGGAATCGACTAAAGGGATACACAGAAGGCTTTGTCAAAGCTTGCGAAGATGGAGACTTCGAGCTCATTAAAAAAATTGAGGTGCCAAAGGATACAGAGCAGAAGCAGCCACGCACCCGACTTTACTAAGTTTTTTTACCCATATAAAGTAATTGAACAAGCTGCTCAATCACTTCAGACACCTAATTTTCTAGAGCTTTTCTGGCGTTGCTAGAAGTTCTGCAACACGCTTTAGTAAGCGTCCAGCATCACCGCCATCAATCACTCTGTGGTCAAATGTGAGACAGAGCTCGGCTTCTGTCACAGGCACGAAGACGTTAACCTCCTCTGACCAAACAGGACGTTTCACCCCTGCACTGATTCCTAAGATTAAGGTCTCGTTAGGGAGTGGAATAGGGGTTGCCCAGGTGAGTCCAAAGGTTCCGAAGTTCGTCACGGTGGCGATGCCTCCCTTGGTGTCGGCTTCTGTAAGTTTACGG
>JALZVA010000131.1 GCA_023301335.1 Akkermansiaceae bacterium | reverse complement strand
TTCTGGCTCTACTACTTCTTCGACAGGCTCAGGAAGTTTTTGAATTTCTTCAGACTCCATTAAAGGAGCGACTTCTTCAGGTTCGACTTCAGGCTCTGATTGAGCTTCGGTAGGGCTCTCAAAAGCCGGCACGGTAGGGGTGATGATCGCAGTAGGCTCGTAGATAGGAGAGTGATCCGAAGTAGTTTGCTGACGCATCTCTTTTTGAGAGGGTTTATCTCCTTCAAAAAATTGATCACAGCTAGCTTTAAAATAATCTGTAGCGGATGCGGCACCAAAGACAAAGACAGTTTTACCATACTTCTTAAGAGTCTTTACTAAGGGAGTGAAGCTCGCATCGGAAGAGACGAGGACAAAGATGTCAATGTCAGCAGAGATCATCGTATGGATCGTATCAATGGCGAGTGCTATATCTGCCGAACGCGATTCAAAATAAGAGCCTTGGATAATCTCTGAGGATTTTACACCAGCCTGGTGGAGGACGTTGAACCATTTGTCATCGGTAGTATCGATTTTATGTGAGGCGAAATAGCGTTTGATAAAGACATGTCCTTCCGGCTGCATAGCCTCCATAACGAAGGGAATGTCCTCAGGGCTGGCATCATCAATATCAATATAGACTGCAATCCTGTTTTTTTTCCCTCGTGTAAATGTTTCGCCCTGCACCACAGGAGTGGGCTCATTTTTACCTAAAATTTTGTCAAACAATCGCTTCATAGTGATCCCTTCAGAGCAATCCTAAACAAAAATGAGCCTCTTGCAACCATTCAGCATCAGCTTTTTTATGAGCTTGACGGGAACTAGAAGACTGCACCTGTTGAAAAAGTCAGAGGTTAACTTGTCAGATTTTTAAGTTATTTAGGATAAGTTAAATATATTGCTTATTTACGTTTTTTGAGAAAGGGTAATAAGAAGCGGAGAGTTCCATATTTACCCCTCAGGTAACTATAAAACAAGAGGTGTGTAAGCCCTAGGGTGTAGCGAGATACGCCCCCCTTCGCGTTTCATCTCTCTATTTCTAGCATTGATTTTTTTCACCAAAGGGGGCAGATTCATGCGCAAGACTTTCCTTGGAATTTAAAACCCAAAAAAAGCATTAAAATAAATGAATATTTTCCGCCACTTTCCGTCAAATTTCTTAAGAGGGCCTGTTGGAGCAACAGGTTCGGGAGGAGAAATGAGCGGAGGGAGGTCTCAGGACACTGACCGGATACTTGTAGAACAGGCCCAGAAAGGGGATTACTCAGCTTTTGATAAACTCGTCACAGAGCACAGAGGGAAAGTATATGCAATGATTGTTAACATGGTGAAAAATGATGCTGACGCTTGGGATTTAACACAAGATTCCTTTATCAAGGCGTGGAAGGCTCTGCCGAAGTTTGAGAATCGGTCCAAATTTTCTACCTGGCTTTTTAGAATCAGCCATAACGTCGTGTATGACTGGGCCAGAAAGAAGAAAATCCAATCAGAAGGTGAACTAGATGATAATCTTTTCTCCGCAGCAGATATTGATCCAAATGCAAAAACGGTCCCTAGTCAGCCGTCTTCTCCTGACAGGGAGATGGAGAAAGCTGAACTCCGCGTAGAGATAGAAATGGCCTTAGCCAAACTCTCTGAGAAACACCGTGAGGTGATCCTTTTACGCGAGGTTCAAGGAATGGATTATAAAGAAATTTCTGAAATCATTGGAGCTTCTGTAGGGACAGTGATGAGCCGCCTTTTTAACGCACGTAAAAAACTTCAAACTTTACTTAGTAGATGAACCAGCCAAAGAAAGAAACGATTGTCGATTGGACGAATGGAGAGCTTGAAGGGGAGGCATTAGCCTCCGTTGAAGCTTGGGCAACCGAGAACCCAGCGATGGCTGAGAGCCTAGCAAATGAGTTGGAAGACCCGTTTACTGCCTTAACTACGCTACCAAAAGAAGTTGAACCGCCTTATCCAGATTTTTTGAATGCCAAGATTCGCCAGGCGGCAGAGTCGACAGTTGCCGAGGGCGTAGCTCAAGAGGTGCTGACACCTCAACCGAGCATCACATCAAAATTACAGTGGTTGTTTGTTCCTTTCGCCCTAGCCGCGATGGCAGCTTGTTTTGTTTTGGGAACTCAATTTGCCCAGAAGGAGAAAATAGGAGGTGGAGTGGCTAAAAAAACCGAAAGCTCAGAGAACTTAGTGTACGTGCCAAGTGAGAAGGTCTCAGTGCGCCAGTTCGACTCTAAAGTCGCAACCGTTATCGTATTAGATGGCCTAGAGCCGATTGCGGATGACGATCTCGCCATGACTTCTGGAAAAGAACCTAGTGACTCTGTGCGCTGGGTAGCAAAGAAAACTCGTGAAACATTCTGGTATTAAGATGAAAAACATAAAATTGTATTTAGCCGTATTTATTGGCTGCCTTGGACTTGCCGGAAGTGCTTGGGCAGACTCAGGCAAAGATGAAATTGGAGATTTAGAAGTTTCCTTGTTCCTCGGTGCGGACAATGAGGCTGATGCTGGCTCTAAGGCAAAACCCGCCACCGCAGCAGTCGTAAAAGACCTTCAGGGGATAGAGGGTACAAAATTTAAAAATTATCACTTATTAGGAGCCGACACCGCTGCCTTATTACGCAGTTACGAAAACTGGGCGAGACCTCTGAAACCCTCTGAGGCAATCATGCTGAGTTTTGAACCAGTGGGGAAAATTTCAGGGAAGTCTATCAAATTAGCACTGGAGCTTTGGCAGAGTAAGAAGAAGATAATGAAGAGCTCTTCCTCATCTTTAACTGTTGGGAAGCCACTTTATATCAAAGGCCCAGCTTGGAGAGGTGGGTATTTAATTGTGAGGGTGAACTTGGTTAAATTACGCTAAGACCTTGTAGCGAGTAATTTTTTTATCGTTTCACTACGATTGTATCATTTTTATAAAGCCGTTATCTTTCCCTGCTGGGGAACCTAAAAAGAAGGTCTAAAATATCTAAAAATTTGATGGTCAGGAGAACTTAAATAAGCTTAATTCTCTACATGATCAAAACACTTTGGACATTAGGAGTTTTCTCAGGATTAAGTGCAGCAGGAATAGTAGCTTGTTCTGATACAGATAAGCCTGTTCTTACTGCTCTTGCAGATTCTCGTCTCGCTTTATTAAATAAGGAGATTGAGCCAAAAGCAAAAAAAACTGAAGAACCTGCAGCTGGCACCAGTGAAGATACTAAAGGAGCTGCAGAAGGAGACGTAAAAGTCGTTGATGATAAGCCAGCTTTCGATCTCGAAAGAGCCATGACTAAGGGAAAAGAAGCTTACCTAATCTGCTCAGCATGTCACCAGGCTACAGGAGCAGGTATCCCAGGAGCATTTCCTCCTATCGCCAAATCTAATTGGGTAAATAGCCTCAGTAATGATGAATTTTCAAAGCTCATCCTGAACGGCCTTCAGGGAGAAGTGGAAGTGAACGGAACGAAGTACCATGGCGTGATGACTCCTCAAAAAGCGATCATGGACGACCAGAAAATTGCAGACGTGATCACTTATGTGAAAAATTCATGGGGCAATGAAGGCGGACACGTCACTGTCGAAGAGGTAAAGGCAGCCAGAGACGCTACAGCCGATCAAGGAATGATGAAGCAAGAAGACTTCACCACCTTGAAGTAAAAAGACTTTAAGAATAGAATTTCATTTAAAAGCTCTAATGCGATCTAGCATTAGAGCTTTTTTGTAGGGTTTATTGATACTGTTGAGTTTAATCAAACTTCCACATTTTCCCTTTTCCTACCATGTCTATTGGCTTGGTAGAGCCTTCATCTAAGGCTAGTTGATGA
>JALZVA010000130.1 GCA_023301335.1 Akkermansiaceae bacterium | reverse complement strand
CTGGGTTATATGGCTGTCCAGATTTGAGTATTCCGTAAATTTGGTGGAGTAGTTTTCTCATGACGGCGACGATGATTTGCCTAGACCCTTTATCATTTTTCATGATAGGTAGTGCCCTCTCTTTTTTGAGAAAAAATATAGGCGATTGTATCCTTGTGGACATCGAGTCTGATGTAGTATTATGTAGTTATAATGTGTTTAGAGATTACTAAAATATTGGATAGGTTTCTAAGACCTTGTGTTTTTGAAATAGCCTTCGGAGACCCTGAACTCATCGCTAATTTCAACTGACGCTCAAGTCCCTAGCCTCAGCCATAGAGTCCTTCTTAAAATTAATATGCCTTTCTCAAGCTCCATCATTAATCACGACCTTCTCCAAGATGTCCTGGCTAGGAAGCATTATATCGAATTTAGTGTTCATGGTTTAACACATTGGCAGAGAGTCGAGCGTAATGGACTATTCATTTCTTCACACGAAGGCGGAGATCAACAAGTTATAAGCCTTTTTGCCCTGTTTCATGATTCACAGAGAGTTAACGATTTTGATGATCCCGAGCATGGCGTTAGAGGAGCCTCATTAGCTGAAGACTTTTATTCATCTGGTCGTCTACCGATTACAAAAGATCAGTTACAATTACTCATGTTTGCATGTGCTCATCATACCGATACGACACATCACGATGATATTACCGTATCTATCTGTTGGGACGCTGATAGGTTAGACCTTACTCGTATTGGTATCTTGCCTGATCCCGAGATGTTGAATACCGTATCAGCCAAGCAAGTTGCTCAGACCATGGATTACTGTGAAATCGAAGCAATAGATCATCCAACAAACAAAACAGCGAACAAGCTCTAATGCTTAGTCCAGAAGGTGTATTTCACCTTAGACTAAATAAACCGTAATTTTATAACAGCGTTTTCTAGTTCCATTACCTTATCCTCTTTAAATGAACAAAATCAACCCAAACCATAAAACCCAGAATTTATTCCTAAAGACTTTTGGTCCTCTTATATTAATCGTCGGTATAGGATTCATGGCCACTGGCATACTCAGCTTCTTTTTCTCATTTGGCTCCTTTGGCGGTAAACCCAAATATTTTTGGTGCTGCTTTGTTGGCATGCCAATCATGTTTATTGGAGCTGTGATGACTAAACTTGCATATATTGGAAAAATAGCCCGCTATACAGCAGCCGAACTAGCACCAGTTACCAAAGACGCATTTAACTATGTGGCTAAAGAATCATCTGAAGGTATTTCTAGTATTGCTAATGCTCTAAACGAAAATTCATCAAACTCAAATGTTAGTAATATTGAAAGCCGCATAGCGAAACTCGACGACCTCAGAAAAAAAGGTCTTATTGATGATGAAGATTACGAGGAGCAGAAAGACCGTATACTTTCTGAGCTATAGCCGTATCATTTCATAAACTGCCTTTTTCTAACAAACACGTATTATCTAATTTATCATAAACAAGAATACAGCCCTAACTACATAGCACATAAAATAATTAAAGATTTTCAGAAGTAAAATTACGATTTGTGGATTTTTGCACCCATTCACCTTAATATCCCACAAATTAGAACAGCATTCTTCGTTCGAATTTGGCTGAGGTCTTTTCGCTACGATGTATTATGATTCGTCACTTGGCATCAGAAAGCTTTTGCGTTACCTCCCTATACATGAATATTCAGGTTGAAGGAAAAGAACCAGAAAGGCTCGACCTCTTTCTCACCAAGCAGCTCCCAGAGCTTAGCCGTTCACGCATCCAGGCACTAGTAAAGACAGGGGCTATTCTGCTCAACCAGAAAACCACTAAGCCAAAGGCGACTGTAAGTGCAGGTGACATCGTCTCTGTCACTATCCCTGAGGAAGTGCCAGATCAAGTCCTACCAGAAGATATCCCTCTCGACGTCTTGTATGAAGATGATGATTTAATCGTCCTCAATAAAGCTCCTGGGATGGTCGTCCACCCCGCAGCAGGAAACCGAGAAGGCACTCTAGTCAATGCACTGCTACACCATTGTGATGGTCAACTCGCAGAGGTTGAAGGGAATGAAAGACCAGGAATCATTCACCGCCTTGATAAAGACACATCCGGCTGTATCGTCGTGGCCAAAACTACCCATGCACTTCAACACATTGTGCAACAGTTCAAGGATCGCAGTACGGAAAAAGAATACCTAACGGTGGTCCAAGGCTGCCCACCTCGGGAAACCGATTCGGTATTTACGAATATTGGCCGCCATCCTGTCAACCGTCTAAAAATGGCCGTGGTTAACCCTGGCTCAGGTAAAGAAGCTCTCACCGATTACATCGTCCTGCAGCACCTTGCCGAACAAGATAGCACCTTAGTGCACTGTATTCTCCACACCGGGCGCACCCACCAAATCCGCGTGCACATGCATCACATCGGCTGTCCCATCATCGGGGATGTTATCTACGCCAAGCTCAACCGACAACAAGCTCAGCCCGGTAGACTCATGCTCCATGCGCGCCGCCTCTGCATCACTCACCCTGTCAGCGGGAAGCGCCTCAATTTTATCGCCCCGCTCCCTCAGGCATTTTCCCCGTGGACTGCACATTCAGACGCTCCCATTCTGAATGACGCATAGGGCGGCGTCCCGGCACACATATGACCTTGACGCTACGCCTGTGCAGTTGTAACTCAATACACGCTTTTCCCAGCACCATACATTTAAATCACCAATACAATATGTCTAAACCAAGCAGCAAACCAGAACGCCCATTTTTTTCATCCGGACCTTGTGCAAAGCGTCCTGGCTATAGCCTTGCTAATTTAAACCAAGACTGCCTCGGACGTTCACACCGCTCTGCGATCGGTAAGAAAGTGCTGCAGGAAGCGATTGATAAGACAAAACACATTTTAGGAATTCCTGATGACTACCTTGTGGGCATCGTCCCGGCTTCTGACACAGGGGCGGTAGAGATGATTCTTTGGCACACACTCGGTGCACGTGGGGTGGATGTATGCCACTGGGAATCATTCGGTAAAGGCTGGCTCACAGACATCACGAAGCAGCTCAAACTTGAAAACGTCAATGAGATCACCGCTGATTATGGTGTTCTTCCAGATCTCTCTCAGGTGGACCCTCAGAACGATACCGTCTTCACTTGGAACGGGACTACCTCTGGAGTGAGAGTTCCTAATGGAGACTGGATCAGTGATGACAGAGAGGGCCTCACTATTTGTGATGCCACTTCCGCAGCCTTCGCCATGGATCTCCCGTGGAGCAAGCTCGATGTCACCACCTACTCATGGCAAAAAGTGCTAGGTGGAGAAGGAGCCCATGGCATGATCGTTCTCAGCCCACGCGCGGTGGCCAGACTCAAGTCATTCAAGCCTGATCGCCCGCTTCCAAAAATCTTCCGCCTTACTAAGGGGGATGACCTTATCGAAGGCATTTTCAAAGGAGAGACGATTAACACACCTTCCATGATCGCCGTCGCAGATTACATCGACGCACTTGACTGGGTAAGCTCTATTGGTGGACTTCAAGGCATGATCGACAGAGCTTCTGCGAATGCTGCAGTGATAGAAAAATTCACTACCGAGCGTGCTTGGGTCAGTAACCT
>JALZVA010000129.1 GCA_023301335.1 Akkermansiaceae bacterium | reverse complement strand
GGAATCATCTGCTGCGCTTCTCTCTGGTAATCAATCATAATAGTTAAGTGCGTTTTACTCTTACGCCATCCGCTTGACCAGCAGTAAATAGGGATTCTTAGTTGACTAGCTGGCAGATGTAGCGAAACTTAAGCGAAAGAAAAATTCTATGATTGTATCACCAAAAATTCGAGGTTTTATCTGCACTACAGCTCATCCAGATGGCTGTGCCGCACACGTCCAGGAGCAAATCGACTACGTTAGCTCACAACCCAAAATCGAAGGGCCCAAGAACGTCCTTGTGATTGGAGCATCCACAGGTTACGGCCTGGCTTCTAGGATTGTTCCAGCATTTTCTTCAGGAGCTAAAACACTTGGAATTTTCTTTGAAAAACCAGGCACTGAGAGGCGTTCAGGATCTGCTGGATGGTATAATTCTGCTGCGTTTGAAGCAGCCGCAGCCAAACAAGGTATCTATGCAAAAAGTCTCAATGGCGATGCCTTCTCTCATGAGATGAAGCAACAAGCTATTGATCTCATCAAGGCGGATATGGGGAAGATCGACCTCGTCGTTTACTCACTTGCCTCTCCACGCCGTACCGACCCAGACTCTGGAGAAACTTATAAATCCGTGCTAAAAACCACCGGCGGAGACTTCACCAATAAAAACCTCAACACCGACAAAGGTGAAGTGGAAATGGTGACCATTGGTGCTGCGGAACAAGAAGAAACGGACAACACCATCAAGGTGATGGGTGGAGAAGATTGGGAACTCTGGATCAACGCACTTGAAGAGGCTGATCTCTTGGCCGATGGCGTAAAAACAGTAGCGTATTCTTATATTGGCCCAGAATTAACTTGGCCGATCTACAAGGACGGGACGATTGGACAGGCAAAGAAAGATGTCGAAACCTCCTGTGCGCGCATCAATGAAAAACTCCAGAGTAAATTTAATGGTGGAAATGCTTGGGTCTCCGTGAACAAAGCACTTGTAACTCAAGCCTCCTCTGCCATCCCTGTAGTCCCTCTCTACATTTCTATTCTCTACAAGGATATGAAGGAAAAAGGCATCCATGAAGGCTGCATAGAACAGATCCAACGCCTCTTCGCAGACCGTATGTATACGGAGAACACACCTGTTGACGAAGCAGGGAGAATCCGTATCGACGACTGGGAAATGCGTAAAGATGTGCAGGCTTCCGTAGCTAAGGCATGGACTGCTATCGAAACGGACACCGTTGACTCACTCTCTGACTTCAAAGGCTACCAGGAAGAATTCCTTAAGCTCTTTGGCTTCGGTGTGGGTGGAGTCGATTACACTGCGGAGACTGACCCGGAAACAGCACCAGCCTCACTGTCTTAAACATTAGGCCCCCTCCAACAGAATATCACTTTTCCCTCTATCGTGTCTCCTCTACACACGATGGAGAAAAAAACTCTTGTGAAGACTAACATTACATTCACAAAGCATGAAAATACTAGAAGAACTCTATCTAGGAAAAGGCGTTGCCAAAGTCGTTTACCGACACCCAAGCGATCCTACCATTTGTATTAAATTTCCTAAAAAGAAAAAGAAACGAGCTCTTCATGATATCCTAAGAGAGATTTCTTACCTAAAAAAACATCAAGATAAATTACCTTGGTTATCTCGTTACATCGGCGAAATCGAATCTGATCGAGGCCGAGGCTTCATGTATCAAGTCGCACTGCATGAGGACGGATCACCAGCTGAAAACCTTTGGCAGTTAGACCACGCCAAATACAAGAGTGAATTAGAACAAAAAGTGTCTGCTATGTACACACAGCTCATCCGCGAGCACGCTGTTGTCAATGATCTCAACCTTCGTAATATTTATGTTAGTAACAAACATAATGGTGATTTTGATCTCATTCTCGTCGATGGGTTCGGTAATAATAATTTTATAAAAATCGCAGATTATTCAAAATTCTTCCTTATTCAAAAATTAAATCGTAAGTTTACTAACCTCTGTAACCAATTAAACATACCTTCTAGTTTTCTACATAAAAAACAATAACACCTGCAAACTCTTCATAGCCGACAGAATTGGGAACTCTGACTTCATCAAAATTTCTAAAAATTAAATTGATCAGGAAATTTAACAAGGTGTCTAAAAAATTAGGATCATCATTATATCCTAACATAATCGAAGCTGCCAATTAGAACCTAACACACATTTTTGTTAGTCAACTGAGCATTAATAAAGAACACACTAGATTCGTGTATCAATAAGCCCACCTTTCACGGTAAGTGAGTCAGAACCTGTATTCACCTTACTACGTGAGTGGATACTCACTAGCAAGCCTACAGATGCTAGAGTGATCACTAGGTTCGATCCCCCGTAACTAACAAAAGGAAGGGGTAAACCCGTATTCGGAAGCATAGCTGTTGTCACTCCGATATTCACCATCGCAGGAATGACAATAATTGTCGTCAATCCTATGGCCAACAAACGCCCAAATATATCGTTCACACGGATCGCAATCATGAAGCCAAAAACTGTGTAGCCGACAAAGCATAGCACGACAATAAATGTCACCCAACCAAGCTCTTCTCCAATCATCGGAAAAATAAAATCTGTATGAGAAAAAGGTAAATACCCATGTTTCTCTGCTCCATTCCCAATTCCTGAACCAGAAAACCCTCCGTTCCCGAAGGCTAACAAGCCCCGCCACTGCTGGTGCCCATACCCTAACTTATGCGCTTCTAAGTCTAAAAAGGCCATGATACGGTTCGACCTATTCTCATCCGCCTGCACAAATTGCCAGAAAACGTAGGATGCAGCTACCACAGATGGGAGAATATATCTCAGTCTAACTCCAGCGACAAAGATCATGCAAAGCCCTGCTGCCCCTAGACTAGCAGCAGTCCCCATGTCTTTCTCGAAAAATATCAACCCGGCAGACAGACCTAAAATAATAGAGGGAAAAACAAAGCCCTTCAGAAAATTTTTAGTTTCTGACTGGTAATGTGCAAACCAAGCGGCAATCGCTATCACCGTGGCTACCTTAGTGAATTCAGATGGCTGAAACGTCCCCACCCCAGGAATCTTCAGCCACCGTGTCGCCCCATTCACCGTATGCCCTACTCCTGGTATATAAAGAGCTGCCAGAAGAGCTGTGGAAACTCCGAAGGCACTATAAATAATCCACCGTTTTTTTCTTATCACACGGTAATCTATACTGCCTAACCACCATGCCCCAATGAGCCCTACAAACATCCATAAAGCTTGCTTTTTTAAATGCGTATAGCGCGTTGCTTCTGACTCGATCCACACACTTGTACTCGTCAACATCACGATTCCTATTCCTAACAGGATCGCTACGGACAAGCAGACAATGATAGCGTTACGATGAGGCATCAGCTAATCGACGTAGTTAAACTACTTCGTGATAATGACTTTCTGCCCAGGCTTAATGACGTCTTCAACGAGATTGTTCATCTCCTTAAAACGATCCGCTGACATCCCATGCTTATTGCAGATTCCCCAGATCGTGTCACCTTTTTGAATTGTGTATTCAAAGATACTTTGGTTTGGCTTTACTGGCTTCACCACTACAGCTTTCACCACAGGTTCATCTTCAATCGTTGCTGCTTCTATCGCTTGAGTGGGACGGATAGAATGCACTACTGCAGCAGGAATCTCTTCCTCCTCAGTCTTACGCTCTTCCACCTTAGGAAAGTTATTTGACTCAGCTAAACCCTGCTCACGCGGCTTTTCTTTAGTTTGATTACTTTCTTCTTCAAAAGGATCAGTAACAATCGCTGGGGTTTTTCCTGAGAAATTCCCCCCGCCTTGACCATCTGTCCAGCTGGTGTGCATGATAACGGCACCGATAGCTACAACGTGAAGCACGAGGATAACAATCAATGCACGACCAATCCCAACGTTGGGCACATCTGCCCCCAGATCTGCTGGTGTAACAGCTACAGCACGTTGTTTTCTGCGTCCTGCTGTTTTGGCATGCAGGACTTTCAATCCGGATTTTTTTCCGGCTCCTCTCTTGGTTTGGATACTATTTTTATTCATTTTTCTAGGTGGTTCGTTTTAATAAGGGCTGTGTCTGACTATTGTTAGAATGGTTTATGTTAAATTTTTTACGGCTTGCTTAAAGGAATCTCCTCGATCTTCATATCCTTTAAACATATCAAAAGAAGAGGTTCCTGGAGAAAGCAGCACTGCATCTCCGGGTTGAGATGCCTTTTGTGCTTCTCTCACAGCATCTTCGAGCGTCTTTACTTTTGTTATCACTATCGATGCGGGTAACTCTCTCTCTAGTTGGTCGGCTATTTCGCCAATCAGGATCGCAGTCTTCACCCGTTCCTCCACACGCGCACTTATTTCCTCAAAATTCAGGCCCTTATCCTTACCTCCGGCAATCAGGATGATAGGACGAGACTGAGATCTAAGCGCATTATCAAGGGCATGCAGATTCGTTGCTTTGGAATCATTAATATACTCTACATCATTCACTGTAGTGACCAGTTCACAGCGATGTGCTGGAGGCACAAATGCAGCAAGTGCTTCTGCTATAGTATCGATTGAAACGCCTAGCTGAGACACAGCGGCCGTGGCGGCCATCATATTCTCAGCATTATGTAGTCCACGTATTTTAGTGGTAGAGAGATCGACTACGGGGTCACCTTGGTGATACACCCGCATGTCTTTGACCGTATAGTCTGCGTTCTCATGCTCTGAAGTGAAGCTCACAGCTTTCGCCTGAACTTCTCCTACTCTTTCCCCTGCACGAATCACCGCTACATGCTCTGATTTTTGATTCTCGAAGATCCTCAGCTTCGCAGCTTTATAATCATCTATCGTCTTATATCTGTCTAAGTGATCTGCATCAAAATTCAACCAAATAGAAACCTCTGGGCAGAACTCCTTGATCGTCTCAAGCTGGAACGAACTAATTTCTAACGCCAAAACCTCTGGCACTTCTTCCCTAAGCATAACCTCGGCAACTGGCACCCCATAATTCCCACAAGCCACACAACTCACCCCAGCATGTAACATGATTTTTTCAATCATTTCTGTAGTGGT
>JALZVA010000128.1 GCA_023301335.1 Akkermansiaceae bacterium | reverse complement strand
AGGCGAATGCCCTCTGCCATGGTCTCACTGAGATCCATCTGGAACTCAGCAGTCCAAATGTCTGGATTCTCATCGATCAAATCCATCAAGAGGTTTCTAAATACTTCGATATGGTTAGATTCATCACGTAGGGTGTAGGAGAACATCTGCCCAATGCCAGGGAACTTATTCTGACGGTAAAGGCTCAAGATCATTCCGAATAGTCCGTAGAACTGCGTTCCTTCCATAACCTGCCCAAAAAGGAATATGTTCTTGGCTAAATCCTGCTTATTCTTCAGGACAGAGAGGTCGATGTCTCGACGCATCGCTCTACTATTATTTACCACGAAGGCATTCTTCTTATTGATCGTAGGAATATCCTCGAACATCGCCTCGCACTCATGTGGGTTTAACCCTAAAGAGGAGATCATATACACAAGTGAATCTGCATGGATATTTTCCTCATGCGCATGACGCCCTAGCACGAGCTTAAGCTCTGGTGCTGTCACTAACTCACGCACCACATGCTGGATATTATCCCCAACGATGCCTTCGGCGGCGGAGAAATACCCGATTCCCATTTTAATGATCCAACGCTCCACATCAGAAATCTCATCGGAACGCCACTGCTCGACATCTTTCTGCATCGGGACGTCCTCTGGCTCCCAGTGGTTTGACTTCATTGTCTTATACAGTTCATAAGCCCACTGATATTTAATCGGTAAGATGTTAAAAAACATCGTATCCTTACCATTGATCACTCGCTTTGCGGCAAACGCAGCTTCCGCCTTAGCAGCATCGAGTTCGAAGGTCTTATTTCCTAGTTTTACTGTAATCGTAGAGGACATTTATCTGTATAATTTTTTGGGTCGGTATTAGAAAAGAATTACTGTGAAGCGCTCAATTAAGCAGATTCACATTACCGATGAACATGCAGATTTCACCGCTCTTCGTCAACGGGATTTTTGCTTATGTGGTATCCACAAATTATTAACAACACAACATGTGGTATGATTAGGTGTTTGCCGCCATTATTAAGAAATCTTAATATCACGCCCAAATCCTTTAACTTTCACGGCCTAAGAATATTTCTAACAAACTTTCTAGATCTGAAAAATTTCTCCTCTTGCGTTGAAAAAAAAATACTCCTCTCCTCAAAATGCACGCAGTTTTAAAAACTTTAAAAACTTTTTCATTTTCCCCTTGAAATCGAAAAAAACTCCTCCTCACTTACCTGTAAAAATCGCTCAAACCCTTATCCCACAATTTAAAAAAATTTTATAATTTTAGTCCTCTTTTTGTAGAACCCTTCTTCTCTCTTAGGCAGTATGAATGACGGTCATTTTAGTTCACAAATTCTCTCATTTAAGCTATCGCTTCAAGTATAACTGAGTGCATTTAACGACTTCCCTATTCCTCCATAAGCCATTATAATCAAATTAGACGCTTCCAGCTCATCACACTTATGCGTTAAACGTTACGCGCAAACTTTCCATTCACTAACCTTTTCTCTTCTCCACCATGACTGCACTCGCTATTGGCATCTGCCTCGTTCTCTTTCTTCTCTGGAAGCTCGACTTCATCGCCTCATTACTCAACCTCAAAGCCCTCCAGCCAGAACTGCCCGCTCCCTTTAAAGACGTTTTTGATGCCGATAAATATGCTCAATCACAGCGCTACACCTGTGAGAATGAGCGCACTGGGATCATTGAGTCGATCACCTCTCTCACGATCCTTTTCGTGTTTTGGTTCCTTCACGGGTTCGAATTTTTAGATGCCTGGCTCAGAGGCTTTGGCCACGGCCCGATCCTCACTGGCGTTCTTTACATCGGGGTTATTTTCTTTGCACAGATCCTCGCGGGACTTCCGATGAGCCTCTACAAGACCTTTGTCATCGAAGAGCGCTTTGGCTTTAATAAAACTACGGCGTCCACCTTCATCATCGATCAGATTAAAGTCCTCACCTTGGGCGCTCTTATCGGGCTGCCTATCATCGCACTTATTCTATGGATTTTTCATTCTGTTCCCGTGGCATGGCTTTGGGCATGGCTCTCCTTCACAGGTATTCAGCTCGCTCTCACCTATCTGGCCCCTACTGTTTTCCTCCCTCTCTTCAATAAGTTCGAGCCCATGCCTGAGGGTGAGCTCAAATCCGCCATTGAAGACATGGCTAGTAAGTGCGATTTTCCGCTCACTGAATTATACATCATGGATGGATCAAAGCGTTCCACTAAATCGAACGCCTTTTTCACTGGTTTTGGGAAAAATAAAAAAATCGCCCTTTTTGACACTTTGATTGAAAAACAATCGACTGAGGAGCTAGTTGGGATTCTTGCGCATGAAATTGGGCATTTTAAGTGTAAGCACATCATTAAGCGCATGCTTAGTGGCATTGTTCAAACTGCCGCTATCTTCTTCCTCCTCGGCATCGTTTCCAATCCAGAGTATGCCTTTACCCAAGAATTATTCAAAGCCTTCTACATGGAAGAGGTTTCGACTTATGCGGGCTTAATCTTTTTCTTCATTTTATTCTCTCCTATCAGCCGCCTACTCGGAGTGCTCGGGAACATCAGTAGCCGCAAACATGAGTTCGAGGCCGATGCCTACGCGGCCAATGCACAGGGAACCTCCGAGCATCTCGTGTCAGCACTCAAGAAGCTCTCTGCCGATAACTTGAGTAATCTCACTCCTCATCCACTTCCCGTCTTTCTTGATTACTCTCACCCCCCTATGCTTCTACGCTTAGAAGCGTTAGAAAAGCTCTAAACAACCCATGCCTGCCACTACCATCATTGGAGTCGTTGTCTCCATCCCCTTACTTCTAGGTCTTTACTGGCTAGTTTCTTATAATGGCTTCATTATCAGAAGAAATAAAGCGCGCCATGCCTTCTCCACCATTGATGTCCAACTCAAAAAAAGATGGGAT
>JALZVA010000127.1 GCA_023301335.1 Akkermansiaceae bacterium | reverse complement strand
TCAACGCGTGGTTTCGCGTTTTCAATAGCGCGAGTGATGATTTCGAGAGGATCGATAGTCTCAGTTCCCTGATTCGCTTCATCGATTGCCTTATAGACAATACGCTCTGCGAGGGAACGCTTACCGTCCTTCATTACTTTAGAGATGAGTTTCCCTACGATAGGAGAGTCGTAACGTGCGTCACGTACTTCCTGCTTCTTTCCTGCTGTTCTACGACGAGCCATGGTATAATAAAATTAAAGTTTAGGGTTTGGAAAATTACTTAGGACGCTTCGCACCATACTTAGAGCGAGACTGCTTACGACCATCTACTCCGAGAGTATCGAGAGCACCACGGACGATATGATAACGCACACCTGGTAAATCCTTTACTCGACCACCACGCACAAGCACGATTGAGTGCTCCTGAAGGTTGTGACCTTCACCACCGATGTAGGCGATGACTTCGTGGCCGTTAGTGAGGCGGACCTTAGCCACCTTACGAAGCGCTGAGTTCGGCTTCTTTGGTGTTCTGGTCATGACCTGGAGACAAACTCCGCGACGCTGCGGGCAGTTTGTAAGAGCTGGAGACTTTGACTTCTCCACTGGTGCTTTGCGTCCTTTACGAACGAGCTGATTAATAGTTGGCATAGTTGCTTATACTGGTTTTGATTCACGGCCTCTAGGCAGATGCTAAAGGCGTTATTTAGAACCGCACTTCCGTGACTCAAATCCCTTAAAGACACGATGCGGGACGGCGAAACTACAGTTCATTCCTCATCTGACAAGCCCTAATTTTGTAGAAATCTCATAGTTTTTTAAAAAAAGCTACATTTCTCCTCATTTTTTGAAGCGTATCTTACATCTATTTTTAAAATGCCCCAGAGTATGATGTCAGCTAATCTTGACAATCCCAGACCCATTCGCATGATGCCCCCCATGTCCACATCACCTAGCCCACCAAAGCACATCGCCATCATTATGGATGGGAATGGGCGCTGGGCTGAGCAACGAGGACTCCCACGCACCGCAGGGCATAAGTCTGGAGCAGACGCTGTCGAACGTGCCGTGGACGCCTGTATCGAGGTCGGAGTGGAATACATCACCCTATATGCCTTCTCCTCAGAGAACTGGAACCGCCCCAAGACGGAGATATCTGCACTGATGGGCTTACTTGGGCTTTTTCTTAAAAAGAAGTTTAAGCAGATGCAGAATAGAAATATCCGCCTCCGCACGATTGGGAGAACTGACGAGTTACCCAGCACCGTGCGGAAAGAGCTTTTAGCCGCCATCGAGAACACCCGAGAGAATACAGGCATCACCATGACTCTGGCCCTGTCCTACGGAGGACGTGAAGAAATGGTGGATGCCATGCAGAAAATCGCCAAACAAGTGGAGGCAGGAAGTCTAGCTGCTGCAGATATTAGTAATGAAACCATACAGGCAAATCTCTACGCCCCAGATATCCCAGATCCAGATTTACTTATCCGCACCTCAGGGGAAATCAGGCTGTCTAACTTCCTTCTTTGGCAACTTAGTTATACGGAAATGATTTTAGTTGATAAATACTGGCCTGAATTTAAAGAAGAAGATATTCACAAAGCCGTCGAAGTCTTCCAACAACGTCATCGCCGTTTCGGTGCTGTTCAATGAACGATAATTTAGAAAAAACCATCCTGCTCGTAGATCCTGATATTGATTATCTCGATTGGGCATCAAAGCATCTCCAAGCAGAAGATGTGAGAATCCTACGCTGTGATGTAGCAGACAAAGCGGAAAAAGTGTGTGCTAAGACAGACGTGCACCTCGTGATTGCCGATATGAAGCTTGAGCCCTTCGATGGCATCGAACTACTTAAACGCCTCCGAGCCACAAATCCGAATCTCTCCGTCATCATCACCGCAGGCTTCCCCGGCACAGCCCAGATTATCAAAGCATCTCAAGCAGGGGCACAGGACATCATAGGGAAAGAGGCACTCACCTTCGAGCTTCGAGGAGCCGTAGAAGAAGCCCTCTCCACCGTCGAAGCTCTCAATAACTCACGTGAGGAAAAATCCAGCCCCAATGCGGAGACAGATGGCCGAGCCAATATTATCGGAATTTCTAAAGCTTTCCAAGATGTCTTCAAAGTCGTCGGCCGCGTAGCCCGCACCTCCGCACCCGTATTGATCTCAGGAGAAAGCGGAACCGGGAAAGAACTCGTCGCCTCCACACTCCATACCTACTCCGATCGCCGAAAGAATGAACTCACGGCCATCAACTGCGGAGCCATCCCAGAGAACCTTCTCGAAAGTGAGCTATTTGGCCATGAGAAAGGATCCTTCACAGGAGCCGCAGCACGCCGGATTGGCCGTTTTGAACAATGTGATAACAGCACCCTATTCCTCGATGAAATAGGGGATATGCCCCTACAAGTACAGGTGAAACTGCTCCGCGTACTCCAAGAAGGAACCTTCTCCAGAGTCGGAAGTAATGATGTCCTAAAGAGTGATGTCCGCATCGTCGCCGCTACGAATAAAAACCTCGCCGAAGAAGTCGCCGCCGGAAACTTCAGAGAAGATCTTTACTACCGACTCAACGTCGTAGAACTCCTCCTTCCCCCGCTACGAGATAGAAAAGAAGACATCCCATTACTCGCCGAATACTTCCTGCAGAAAATAACCAAGAAGAACGGCATGGCCAGAATCCGCCTCTCTGGTGAAGCCGCCACCTTCCTTCAAGAGCACCACTGGCCAGGCAATGTGAGAGAGCTAGAGAATACCATGGCCCGCGCCTGTGCCCTAGCAGCCTCAGACACCCTTCTTCCCCAAGACATCCCCATCGGTGTAGCCATTAGAAAAAACATTTCTGAAAGCTCACTCTTCGACTCCTTCCTCGACCTCCGTAGCACTGACAGCAACGTCATTGAGCAGTTCAGCAAAAAATTTGCAGAATACGCCCTTGAAAAAAATAATGGAGAGATCGTAAATGCCGCCGAAGAACTCGGATGCAAAGTCTCAGACCTAAAAAAATACCTAACCTTATAAGTAAGGAAATAGAGTAAGGAACCACACCCCCCTTTTTTGATGCGAGGTCCCTTAAAGCTTACTCCGGGAGACGCGCAAATATCTGCGTAGCAAAGACCGTGTAGCCAGATCCCTCCACCACACCGATTCCCGCAGACGTATAGTCCCCCACGATGTTTTTATGGTGTCCAGGAGATCTAATCCATCCATCCACTAAGCGCTCCGCCACAAAGGCCTCTCTCACCTTTTCCAGCCCCGCCACATTCTCCGCCAAGCCCGTTGCAGGGGTAAGCCCCATCAACACTTTCATCCTCTTATTAAATTTATCATGAGAGACCACCAACGTCTTATCACTTTTCCCTGAGCGCACACTCATATAGCGACTATGAGAACGTGAAGACTCATCCAAAACACTCAGTCTCTTAAATGGCCTTAGCCCCTTTTTCTGTCGGTACTGATTGATCAACTCATGCACCTTCCTCTCGACAGCCCCTAAGTTCATAGGCCGTTGCGGTTTCGTCACATCCACCAAAATATCTTGAGTATACACCTCCTTTTTAATTTTTGCATCCTGGTTAGAACAACTAGTAAAAAGACCTAAGAGAACTCCAGTAAGAATAGATAGACGTAAAAACATACCCCTAAATATAGGTCTATCAGCTTACCTAGGTCAAGGGAGCAATTTTTATCAACACCCCTAATTCTTATAAAGAACTAAGAGTAAACAGAAACTATTCTCAATCAATAAGCAGATCGACTCAGAGAACAGCCCAGGCACCACGCCCAAGCAAATCCACTAAGCCCAACACCATTAATCACACGTCACTTAGATTCTAATCATTATAAATCACCCAATATCAAAAAATAGCCTGATATTGAATCCGCTCTATTTTTTAATAATAAAGCATACCTAAACAAAGCGAAATCTCAATACGCTTGACCTGAAAACCCGTAACCCTTTATAAAACAATTATCAAACCAGTTTTCACACTTCTAAAACCTGCGCCGCGCTTAAATCCTGATATCAGGAAGGGTAGTGTGATCTAATACTGTTCTGCTAAAAATACCATGCAATTTGAATCACACACCTTTAAATGCGACGTAGATATTTATCGAAGTAATGATGGTGTTGCTGTGAGGTTTTACGATC
>JALZVA010000126.1 GCA_023301335.1 Akkermansiaceae bacterium | reverse complement strand
TGATTCATCCGGAATGGCGAATAGAGTGGAGCCAACTAAGCGTTGTTAGTTAAACGGCTACTTAAGACTGATTCTATCGTCTTCAGCAAGAATTTTACTAAGGTTTTCCCAGCCATTTGGAGCCTGAAGGTTAAACACGTAAAGGTAGAGGCTAGTGAGATTAGCTTGAAACTTATCAAACAGGGCATCTACGGCGGCCTTTAGCTTACTGTCGTCGAGGGACTCAGGGAGTTCTTCTTCGACTGCACCGTTGCCGTCGTGCTTAATTTCCATGGTATCACAGAATGTGACGAGCATATCTTGCTGCCCATTCATGAACCAGCCTTGGAGGAGGTGCTCAGAGACCATGTCATTTTTTTGGATAGAGAGGTTTTTTTGAAGCCAAGCAATCTGTTCGATCACAGGTTTTTTGGTGACAAACACAGCTCTGAGTTTTTTCGCCTCGGCGAGGGTGCCAATAGCGGTCTTGTAGAGTTCGCGTTCCTCTTCGCGCATCCATTTGAACTGCATTTGAGCAAGTTCAGGAGCCATGTTTGAGTAAAGTTCGTAAGCTTTCACTATGATGTAATTGGTAAAAAGTAATGTATGTTCGAGCTTTCGTTGTGGGCAAATACGCTTTTTTTAGACTTGGCGCACTAGATTACCCACGCGGGAAGCTGGTATTTTAGGAGTGAAGCCTTTCCCCTATAATTTGCAACGAAAAAGTAGAAATCTGGGTGGGAAACTTTTCACTTTATGATTGTGGAGAAAATGGGGTGGATTTAGGCTCATCCAGAGATGGCTAAACTGCTTGAGAAAAAAATCCAACTTATGGGGATCGTGAATGTGAATGATGATTCGTTCTGCGACGATGGGTCATTGGATCACAAGGAGATAGCGCATCAGGCGATTGACTTGATCAACGCTGGAGCAGATATCATTGATGTCGGGGCGGAAAGCGCGCGAACTAATCGAGGAGTGATCCCTGTGGAGGAGGAAGTGCGTAGGTTGAAGTTATTTTTAGAGCAGTGGCAAGAGGTGCTTAGCCGTTCTGAAGCAAGAGACGAACTGCAAAGCTGGCCGCCGAAGCTTTCCCTGAACACCTGGCGTTCAGAGGTGGTGGAGCGTGTGCTGCCGATGGGGGTGGATATCCTCAATGACATGTCAGGCTTACCCACGGCGAGGAATGCAGAGCTAGCAGCACAGCATGAGGCACAATTATTGCTCATGCACCTTGTGGGGCAGCCAAAGGTGGCGCATCGGGATAAGGAATGGGAGGATGTGCTGGCGGCAGTGATGGAGTTTTTTCAGAAAAAAATCAAGATGGCCGGGGAAGCGGGTCTGCCCAAAGAGGCTCTGATATTGGATCCTGGCATTGATTTTGCGAAGCAGTGTGAGCATAATCTTAAGCTTTATGCGAATCTAGACGTGCTTTGCTCACTTGGCTGTCGGGTCTTACTCCCGATTAGTCGGAAAACGGTGATTGGGGATGTATTAGAGATTTCTGACCCCAAGGAAAGAGATGCGGGGACACTGGCCTGTCTGGTAAATGGAATACTGGGTGGGGCGACTCTTTTTCGCGTGCATAATGTAAGGGCAGCGTTTGATGCCACTAGGATGATGCAGCATGTGCTTAGCTGATTTCATTTGGCATAGAGGTTGCAATTTTTCAGTGGAGAGGGTAACAACTCGGCAATGGCACTGATAACGAATTTTAACACAGCGAAGGTCGAAGGGATCTCTTTAGCTAAGGTTGGGAACCCACAGCGTGGAGAGACCTTAAAGATGTCAAAAGAGCTTTGTCTTTTTGGAGATGGAGATGCTCCTGTTTTAACATTTGCATTTTTAAAACCATTCAAAAATTTAGAACGCTACCATTTTCACCACCACACAGACATTAATCTAAACGAGCTGTTTGGTTACGTGGACTCGACCTTTAAGGAGAAAGAAGATTTTCTTAACCAATCGAGGAAGACAGCGCGCTTATTATTTGAAAAATCTCAGCACCCTAACATTAAATCTGGTGATTTATGCATGGCCTTCATCGAAGGTGTGCAGGTAGAGGGGAAGACCTGTAATGCAATCAGTATTGTAAAATCTGAAAGCCAGGTTCCTTTCCTTGAAATATCAGACAGAAATGGAGACCTAGAGCTGATCACACACAATGGAATCTACCCTGATAAAATTGATAAGGGCGCTCTGATTGTGGATTATGACCAAGGGGGTGGTTACCTCGTATATACCTTCGATAAGAGTGGGGGAGAAACAAATTTCTGGATTAAAGATTTCCTCGGTGTGCGGAAGCGTAGGGACGATGAATACAAGACGAAGCAATTCTCAGAAATGTGTAATTCCTTCGTGAAGGAAGGACTCGGAGATGAGGTGAAGGAGGAGGAAAAATTTAAGATCGCGAGTAGTGCGATGCAGTATCTTGCCGAGAAGGATAAGTTTAATGCGCAGCACTTCGAAGAGGAGGCACTCAAGTCTCCAGAAGTGATTGAGAAATTTAAGAGCTTTAAATCCAATTACCAAGATGATGAAGGAAATGGAGTGGATGAGAACTTTGATATCGAAAGCCAAATCGCAAAGAAAGTCGTAGGTAAATTCAAACCCGCGATACGCTTAGACTCTGGCGTAATCATCCGCTTTACCCCTGATTTTGTGGACAATGATAGTGTTCTTGAGCGTGGGGTGGATGCTGAGAGCGGAAAGAAATTTGTGAAAGTTTATTACGAGGAAGAGATTTAATGACAACTGTTGATGCTATTATTGTTGGGGTGGTACAAGGGCTTGCTGAGTTTCTACCCATTTCCTCTTCTGGGCACATTGTGCTTACCCAGTTTTTGTTAGGGATTAAAGAGCAGGGTGGCCCAGCGCCGGATAATATAGCCTTTGAGGTGATGCTGCACATGGGGACATTGGTGAGTGTGCTGATCTTTTTTAGAGGGCGACTTTTTGCACTTACACGTTCTTTGTTCACGAAGGACATGCGGCAGGAAAGGGGAATGATCCTCTGGTTGGCGATAGCGTCTGTTCCGGCGGTGATCGCGTATCTTTTATTTAAAGAGCACTTTGAAGCAGCGTATAATAATCCTGTATTAGTTTCAGCCTTACTCATTCTAACAGGTATTGTGCTTTTTATTCCTAGTTGGTTAAAGAAGCTGAAAAACTGTGATAAAGAGATTGGCTTCACGACGGCATTAGTGATGGGCTGTGCACAGGCATTTGCGATCCTTCCTGGGATTTCTAGATCTGGCTCCACGATTGTCGGAGGTTTAGCGAGAGGTGGGAAGCCTGAGAAGGTGGCGGAGTTTTCGTTTTTGATGTCGCTCCCCGCGATCGGTGGAGGGTTCTTATTTTCCGTGAAAGACATCATGGAAAAGAGTCAGGGAAGTGTGAATGAAGCACTCGGAGAATGTTTGCAGACCTCTTATCTAGTTGGTGCAGCAGCTGCTGCCGTAGTGGGTTTATTAGCGATTTATCTAGTGATGGGTGCAGTGAAGCGCGGGAAGCTTACCTATTTTTCTTACTATTGCTTTCTCGCAGGTATTTCAGGGATTGTTTATTTCTCTCTCGCCTCCTAATCGTTGTTTGCTATTCTCTCTCAAATGAAACAGCTCCTTGTTGCCAGCCTCTTTGTCATCACGTTTCTTTCTAGTTCATGGCTTCATGCAGAGGTAAGGGTAGAGGTGGCTGATGGCTTTGATTACCCTGTGGGTAAACCCAATGCGGACAAGTATTATAAGGCAAGAGGGATGCGACTTCGCACACCAGTGCACTTTGGTGAAGACTGGAATGGTAATGGTGGAGGAAATACAGACTTAAATGACCCTATTTATAGCTGTGCGAACGGAGTCGTGATTTTTGCCTACGATGTCAGAGGTGGCTGGGGGCGTGTTGCCATTATCCGTCACGCCTACCGAGATAAAACAACTGGGAAAATTAAGCATGTGGATTCGCTCTACGGCCACCTCCGAACCTTTATGGTGAAGGTGGGAGATAAGGTGAAACGAGGCCAGCAGATAGGCACGATGGGAAATAACAGAGGGATGTACCCAGCACATTTACATTTTGAAATCCGCCATAACCTTACTATAGGAATGCAGCGTGAGAGTGTTGCCAAAACCTTGACCAACTGGGCTGACCCTACGACTTTTATCAAAGCTAACAGAAAGCTAAAAAAAGAATGGCGTAATGCCTCCGTTCCGACGGGAACCTATAAAGAATATAAAGGCTTCAAAGGCTTGTAAACAGTATGAAGAAAAAACCACAATCGATGATTTACACTATTATTGGAATGCTGGTCGCTGCGGTGGTGTGGTATTTCAACCAACAGGAAACTGGACCTGCCTCAACGACTGTATCTTCCTCCGGGGAATATGAAAAAATCGAAGGCTGTAAACTGATCGACCATAAGTGGAACGATGGCGATAGTTTTTATATCGATAATGGGAGTAAAAAGATCCACTACAGGCTCTACTACGTAGACACCCCAGAGTCTGCCTATAAAACGTATCCAGGTGGAGATAACAACGGAAAAAGATTAGATGAACAGGGAGAGTACTTTGGCGGATTAAGTAGAGATGAAACCGCAGCAGTTGGAGTCGCTTCAAAGAAATTTGTGCTTAAGCTTCTTTCTAAGAATAACTTCACCTTACTAACAAAAAATGAGCCTGTCACGAACCGTGCGGATGAAGAACGCATCCATGCCTTTGTGCTCGTGAAGCATGAGGGTAGAGAAATTTACTTACATGAGCTTCTGATGGAGCAAGGATTAGCACGACTAAAGACACGTGGAGTTCCTCTCCCAGAGGGCAGAGACTATCACCAGCAGAAAAAGCACTTGCAGAGTTTAGAGAAGGTAGCAAAGAGCAAGCGTCTAGGTGCTTGGAGCCATTAAATAAATCAAATAGAAATGTTAGCGAAACGTATTATACCGTGTTTAGATGTGACCAATGGCAGAGTGGTCAAGGGAACTAATTTTGTGGATCTTGTAGATGCGGGAGATCCTGTTGAATGTGCGATAGCCTATAATGAACAACAGGCGGATGAATTAGTCTTTCTAGATATCACCGCTTCTTCTGATCAACGGAACACGATGGTTGATGTGGTTCGTAAAACCGCAGAGAAATGCTTTATCCCTCTCACTGTCGGAGGGGGGATTCGCAATGTGGAAAACATGCGTGCAATGCTACTCGCAGGAGCGGATAAGGTAGGAGTGAATACTGCTGCTATTACCAATCCTGACTTAGTAGATGAAGGCGCCAAAAATTTTGGAAACCAATGTATTGTCGTGGCGATGGATGCAAAAAAAGAAGCTGACGGCAAGTGGGGCTTATACACACATGGTGGGAGAAAGCCAGTAGGCCGTGATGCCGTAGAGTGGGCACGAGAAGTGTATAACCGAGGAGCTGGGGAAATTCTGCTCACTTCTATGGATGCGGACGGCACCAAAGATGGCTATGACATTGAACTCACCGCAGCAGTCTCTGAAGCAGTCGGTATCCCTGTCATTGCCAGTGGAGGAGCAGGGAATCTCCAACACATGGTTGACGTCTTAGAACAGGGGAAAGCGGATGCTGTATTAGCGGCAAGTATTTTTCACTTTGGAGAGCATACCGTGCAGGAGGCAAAAGACTATTTTGAAAAAAATGGAATTCCAGCTCGCCCTTACGTAAGTTTAGAACACTAAGAGAGAGTTTACTCTGTCGGGGAAATACCTCTACCCTAGGGCTCTTTTGAAACCCTTCAGACTATAATTTACAAAGACTCACACCCTTTGCTTGACTTCACACATAGAAAAACGTCAATAGGAACTATGCTCCGCACCTTTTTAACCCTATCTATTCTCTCCCTTTGTTCATCCTACGCTCAGAGGGTGATCACTCGTGATGATATAAAAGATCCTGATGAGCTGAAGGCTTACGATCTTAAGATTCAGCAGTTTTACGCCACGCAGACAGCGAGAAAACCACTGTACTTAAAATCTGCAAAGCTCGCCACGGAAAAGCTCGCGGATGAAATCCTTAAGGACAATATTGATTATGCGATTTTGAATATATACCCACGATGGAAAGCGCATTTAGCGAGTCGTGTAGGAGGACAGCAGCAATTGATTCTAAAAGCACGTGAGGCAGTGAAACAAATGCGTGATAGCAAGACCGAGATTGTGGATATCAAAGTGGGTACACCGACCGATATCTACTATGTCCACGTGAGACAGAAAAAAGGCTTAGCAAAGGTGGTCTATCCATTTGATTATAATTTTCAGAAACTCGTGATTGTGCCCCTTTCTAAGCATGTGAAATTTGGAAAGACCAACCCTGAGACAGGAAAACCTTATCAGGCGATACAAAATAGCTACCAACTCGCAGTCTATGATGAGGTCGCTCAAACGTGGTCATTCATAGATGGCTCTGGAATCACCGTGAATGATATCAGAAACTTATTCCCTACGATTCCTTTGACGATTAAGGAAAAGCTTCCCAAAAGTGGGAAAACACTTAAGTAAGAGCTCGGCATATGGCTAAGAAAAGTAAGGATCCAATCGCGAAAAAAGCGAAACTCGTTAGAAAATTTCGTGAGCACTGGGAAAGTGCACAGTCAGACCTCGTTGAGGTAAGAAACTCACCGATTCATGGAGCGGGGGTGTATGCGCTCAAGGACATTCCTGTAGAAGCTCAGATCATTGAGTATGTGGGAGAGTATATCGATAAGGAGGAGAGTGAAACACGTGCTTGGGATCAATTTGCCAAGCATGAAGAGAATGACGAAGCAGCCGTTTATATTTTTAACTTAGATGAGAAATGGGATCTAGATGGGAACCTTCCTTGGAATGACGCTCGATTGATCAATCACTCTTGTGAACCAAACTGCGAAGCGATTACCGAAGAACATCAAATTTTTATCTATGCCTTGAAGGAGATCAAGGAAGGTGAGGAACTGTTCTTTGACTATGGGTTTGATTTGGAATCTTATGAAGATCATCCCTGCCTTTGTGGTTCAAAAAACTGCATAGGCTACATCGTCTCTCAAGATTACTGGGGTGAACTCAGAGAAATTCTTGCGAAGCAAAAGAACTCAGTTGAGTGATGCCAAGCTCGCACTTGCAGTCCGCGGTATTGAAACCGTTAGAAATGGCAAAGCTCTGCGTTTCTAGAGCGGTGAGCTCTGAAGATGTCTTAGTGGATGCCACCCTAGGGAACGGGCATGATGCTTTATTTCTAGCCGGCTTGGTACCAGAGGGTGAAGTCATTGGTTTTGATGTGCAGCAGCAAGCTGTGGAAAATTCTACGACACGCCTTCGCGAAGCAGGCTTGACTAACTTCACGTTCCACCACTTAGGACATGAACACCTCAGCGATTATGTACCAGCAGGAATAGGCGCCTGTATGTTTAACCTAGGGTACCTTCCGTCCGCAGATAAGGCCATCATCTCACAGACGGAAACCACACTTTTAGCTCTTGAGCAAGCGATGCAGCGACTTCGACTCTCTGGCATCATCAGTATCATGTGCTACCCAGGCCACTCAGGTGGGGATGAGGAAGCAAAAGCAGTGCGTAACTATGTCAGCTCGTTAGAAAGAAAACATTGGCGTTGTGTGCAGTATCAATTTGCCAATGCGCCAAACAACCCAGCCTTTCTTCTCTTGTTAGAAAAATTATAATCTTGTGACGTGTCACGTTTTATGGAAATCTTTTTCCATGTCTGAGGAACCTAAAAAGAAAGCACCACTAACTGCTGCCGAGAGAAAAAGGCGTCAACGTGCAAAGGCAAGAGACCTAGGGAAGCAAAGTATCGAGCTTGAGCTTACTCATGACTTGAAGGCAAAGATCGAGTGGGCGGCGAATAAGCAAGAGATGACGCTCAAAGATTACATTGCCAAGTTCTTAGAAGAAGGACATCGCCATATCGCATAGAGGCGGAGTTCTGGTTTACTTAAAACCTCGCGATCAACAGGATCAGCGCGCTGAGAATGATAACGAGGTGAAGCGAACTGTGGATGGAACGCTGTTGGGAGACTTTACCCACTAGAAATAAAGCAGAGCAGGTGAGTAGCACGATGGTGAGTTGCGCAAGTTCTACTCCCGCTCCAATAGCGCAGATAAGGCTGAGCGTGTGTTGGCTCTGAACGTTTTCGAGTAGGACCCTGGCAAAGCCCAAACCATGCAGCATTCCAAAGCTAATAATGAGGATCAAGAGCGTGTGCCTGAGAACTTGTTTCTTAATTAAATGCAGAGCAGAGAGTGCGATGATAGACCCCAGTATACCCCATTCGATGATTTGGCTGGCAGTGGCGTTAAGTTGGATAAGGCCTAAGTAGATAAGCGCGAAGCTAAGCATGTGGCAGGAAGTAAATAACAGAGAGAAGCCAATAGCCCGCTTTAAACCACCAGCGGCTAGACACATAGCGAGGATGAAGAGGACGTGATCGAGCCCTTGGGGAATGACGTGTAGGAAGCCAGCTTTACTATTATAAAAAAAACTGGAGACGGGAGCCGTGCTGTGCGTTTCTGGAGCAATGGTGGCAGGGAAGAGAATGTCTTCGCCAGGCTGTAGCGTGCGCAGCCCAAAATGCTCTGCTTCAAATAATACATTGGTTGCGTATGCATGTTCTAACACATCACATTGTAGCGGATTCTGGGATAGCGGGAGTGAAAGATGAATGGTGATGTAGGCGAAGCCATTTAGATTTTTGGGAAAGGTGAGCGGCTGAGTATCCCAGTCAGGAAAGTGGATCTGTGGTTGCACAGCATGTGCATCTGTAGAGAAATGAAGGAAAGAGAGCAGCACAGTTTTAGCCTCACCCTGTAAGGCCTGATACCTAGCATCACTTTGATCTAACAGCCATGCATGTTTAGGAGGAGAGGCATCAGGATCGTCTCTGATTTCTGGGATGGCATAGCCGACATCGAACTCCATTTTAAAGAGATGCTCGTCACCCTTGAGCTCGTATTGGATGAAAATCTGCTCCCATTCATGAGCGTGGGCGGGGAGAGAGAGCAGTGTGAGCCAAACAGGTATCCAGATTAATCTGAAGAATTTGAAAAATGTTCCCATCCGCCTTCGAGTTGAGTTTTCTTATGCCGTGTCACGGTGCCAATCTTAGTGAGAGGTGTGTTAGGGAAACGTGCTCTCCATTGGGCGTGTAAATGTTCATCAAGAGGGTGTTGAGTGGTGAATAACAGCTCGTAGTCCTCGCCATCAGAAAGTGCTTGTGTAGGCGAACATCCAGGGGTGCAGGGCAGCTGTGTAAGATCAATGTCAAAGCCCACCTTAGATTGTTCAGCTAGGCGCGGGAGATCTTTGGCAAGTCCGTCAGAAAGATCCATCATGGCATTAGGCGGGAGGTGTGTGCAGAGCCACTGAGCCTCTTGCACGCGCGGTTGGAAGGTGAGGTGCTTCCCTGCGATAGAACCCCCAATTTGGCCTGTTAGGTAAATGCTGTCTCCTGGCTTAGCACCCGAACGGAGGATAGGCTGGGTAGCATAGCCAGTGCCTGAGAGAGTAAGAATGATTTCCTTACTTGAGCTAGTTTCTCCTCCTACGATAGAAAAATGATAGGCTTCTGCGCAGGCGTAGATCCCTTCATAGATGGCTGAGAGAAAGGTAAAAGGAAGCTCTTTGGGGACAGCGAGAGCCACCACGAGAGAGTCTGGCTGTCCACCCATGGCGGCGAAGTCACTGACGACTCTGGCAGCAGCTTTCCACCCAATAGAAAATGGTTCCGCAGTTCTAAGGAAATGCACATTCTCTACGATGGTATCGGTTTTTAAAAGCTGAAGCCCTTTGGGGCTAGCAATGTCAATGACGGCACAGTCATCACCGGGGCCGACCTGAACATGCTCAGCCAGAGGGATGCCCTGCACCAATTTGGCAATGACCGCATCTTCTCCCATGGATGATAAGTCTGCCATACTTAGCCAAAGGTTAAGAGCATGGCGACATTAAAGAGATTGAACGCGGCGTGCACAAAGATATTGGTCCAGATGGAGCCAGAGAGTTCATACACGATAGCTAAGATCGCTCCAATAACACATAGGGGAATGAATGCACTCACACTGCCATGTACGGTGCTGAAAATAAGGGAACTAACAATGATTGAGAAAATCGGACCAGTGTATTTTTTAGTCGCCGTGTAGAGAAAGCTACGAAAGAGGATTTCTTCGAAAATAGGGGCAAGGACTACAGCGGCAATGATCATGATGGTTAGATCAATAGGGTCTTCAGCATTCTTTAAGGCTCCTACTGCAGCTTGATCAGGAAGCTCTCCGAAAATATACTGAAGAGTCTGCTCGTAAGGAGAGACACTTAAGAGAACGAGTAAGAAAAGGGTGATAAGAAAACCTCCTAAGGCTAAAGCAGCAGCCTTGCCCCAATTGACATTCCTTAAGCCTAAACTATCTAACAGATTGACCTTGGCGCCTAAGATAGAGAGCATGATGATACTCGGGAGGACGAACTGAACGAAGAGCCCGATGATTAGAGTAGCTGGGCCTGCATCACCACCTTCTAAGTCTTCTGGAGGGAGTAAAAACCTTACCCAGACATTCGAAGAGTAAAAAATCACCACGACTAAGCTCCCAATCCATTCTGCGCGACCAAACCCTTCGGTGCTGATACGTTCTAAAGAATGAGGAGTTTTCTGTCCTTGCGGGTGGGCTATTTTAAATAAGAACGAGCCAGCTAACCACGCAATAAAAGCAACGAGAAAGACATCGAAGATGAACCACTGTGGGTCAATTTTTGAAAGAATATACATCAGTTGATTTCTATCTGAGTTTTAGGAGCATCGACCCACTTATTGTGCTCTTTAATAAGAGTAACCAGTCGCTCGACCGCTTCCTCTTCTGGGATGTTAAATTGCACAGCTGTCTTGCCTACGTAAAGATTGATTTTGTTAGGAGCTCCACCAACATAGCCAAAATCAGCATCTGCCATTTCGCCAGGACCATTGACGATACACCCCATGATGGCAATACGGACTCCCTTCAGGTGACCAGTAGCTGCACGGATTTTTTGGGTTGTGTCTTGTAAGTTAAAGAGTGTTCGACCACAGCTTGGACAGGCAACGTAATCTGTTTTAAAGATCCTAGCACCTGCTGCCTGTAACACATTATAGGCAAGGCGCAGGCTCTGCCCAGGAGCAGCTTCTCCCTGAACGAGAACGGCGTCACCAATTCCGTCACAGATCAGAGAGCCGATATTACGTGCTGCGGTGAGCAGATTTTCTTGGAAGTCAGAGTCTTCTGAGGACTGAGGGTTGAGGGTGTCTTTGAGTAAAATAGGGTGGGGCTGTTGGAGGCGACTAGCGAGCATGCGGTAAGCGTGCACCACACCGATATTGAGTCCGTCTTTGACTGCTACGAGCTGAGGGCTTTCTTGAGCATTCAGCATCTTGATTGCCTCGGTGTCGTTAGGATCAACAGAGTGAATAGAAAGTTTTTCGATTACGGCTTCTGGCTTAAAGTCACCAAGCTTATCGATCTTATGAGCGAGAGCATCCCATTTCTGTTGGGTCGTGATGACAGCGGGGACGATGTTCCCACCGAGACTGAGTGCATCAAAAGTGAGTTTGCTTGTTTCTCTCCGTGTGTAGGAATAGGGGTCAAAGGGAGAGGAGTCTGCCACAAAAGTATGTTTTTGATGTCTGTTTCTTGCCGCTGCGAGGTTGTTTACAAGGGCTTTAGCAACGGGGATCTCATGGGTTGGATCTTCTGTTAGAGAAACGCGGATGGTGTCTCCAATACCATCAGAAAGAAGTGAGCCAATCCCTATGGCAGACTTGATCCTGCCATCTTCCCCATCTCCAGCTTCCGTGACTCCCAAGTGAATGGGGTAATTCCAGTCGCCTCCCAAATCATAGAGCCGCGCTACCAGTAAACGGTAAGCTTCAATCATCACCTTTGGGTTGGATGCCTTCATCGAGAAGACAAAGTTATGGTAGTCGTGATCTCGTGCAATTCTGGCAAATTCCAATGCGGATTCGACCATCCCGAGTGGCGTGTCGCCAAAGCGATTCATGATACGGTCTGAGAGAGAGCCGTGATTGGTGCCGATACGCATCGCTCTATGATTACTGATACAGAGAGAGACGAGTGGGGAAAACTGCTGACGGATACGGTCGAGTTCTTCTTGGTATTGAGCATCGGTGTATTCTCTGATTTCGAATTTTTTCTTATCTGCGTAGTTCCCTGGATTTATTCTGATTTTTTCAACCCATTTCGCAGCTTCGAGCGCGGCATCAGGTTTAAAGTGAATGTCTGCCACGAGAGGCACATCACAGCCCGCAGCACGGACGCCCGCAGCAATATGCTCAAGGTTTTGTGCGTATTTACGAGTCTGTGCAGTGAGGCGGACGATTTCACAATCGGCTTCTGCAAGCGAAAGAATCTCGGCAACACAAGCATCGGTGTCACGCGTGTCCGCAGTGATCATCGACTGGATACGCACTGGATGACCTCCTCCGATACCGATATGCCCGACGTTTACCTCGCGGGATTCACGGCGTGCGTATGCATAAAGATCCTCACAGTATTTTAAGTCAGCAGCATTCATGAGCTAGGGGAAATCTACAGAGCTTTAAGCTAAAAAGCAAAAAGCAAATGTGAGAAAGTGATGCAGGGGAAAAGGGGGGAGAGAGCTTTACTGAGAAACCGCAGATTGGTATTTCATGATTCCTTCAGCAATGCCTTTGGCGAGATTATCCTGATGAGATGCGGTGTGAATTTTCTTCGCCTCTTCGGGGTTGCTCATAAACCCGCCTTCGATAAGAATTGCAGGGTGCCTGATCCCACAGAGGACACGGTAGCGGGCTCTCTTGATACCTCGATCATCGAGCCTTAAGCGGAGCATAGAGCTTCCGTGAATGGCTGTGGCAAGGGCAATATTCTGAGAGTCTTGAAGGTTACCCTGTAACATCTTGTGGTCACTAGCTTTAACATTCCTTCCTGGGTGGGCGACGCCTTTAGGGGAAAGAATGAAAGTTTCCATTCCTTTGGCTTTACCAGCCCCACCTGCATTGAAATGAATAGAGATGAAAATAGCATCCGGATATTTATTCGCCAGTGAGACACGGTCATTAAGGCTGACAGTCTTGTCCGTGGAGCGGGTCATGACGACCTGATACCCGCGCTGTGTAAGAAGGTATTCTAATTTTTTTGCGACACGTAGATTGTAATACGCTTCTGTAGCTAGGCGGTTAACTGCACCTGGGTCTTTGCCCCCGTGACCTGGATCGATGATGACAGTGCGGAAGGGGCGGCTATTTTTAATATTGCTAGGACGGAGGACTGGATCGATGAGTTTGACGAGGTCGAGCTGAGAGATGAGCGCCTTCCCGCTCACCATTGTTATAGGCTTACTCAGCACGAACTTGATATTGTTCATGAAGCAATTGTAGCTATTGAGGGTGAGTTCCACTTTTATAGACTGGTTCTTTAGCGTGATGGAATTTCCGCTCTTCTGCATACTGGTGAACTGGTAGTAGTCCTTGACATTTTGGACGGTGACATACTTACAATCATTGTAAGTGTACTGATCCCATGCTGCCTGCACAAGCTGGCTGTGCCCTAAAACAAAGAAGGCGAGCAAAGCGATGATATTTTTTCCGAAGTTCATACGTAGAGAGAGTTTGGAAGTATCAAAAAAAAGAGCGGATGCAATGAGAAAAGAGCAGGGTCTAAGAGGTTAAGCTCCAGCGAGTGTAGCCATCACCGCTTTCTGTGCGTGTAGGCGATTCTCGGCTTGTCGGAAAATAACCTCGGAAAATTGCTCTAAAACAGCTTCTGTGATTTCTTTTTCTCGGTAAGCTGGGAGGCAGTGGAGCACGATATGATCTTCTGCAGCATGACTGAGGAGGGCGTCATTGACTTGGTAGTCGCCAAACAATGCTTCCTTTTCTTCTTGGCCTTCTTGCCCCATAGAGAGCCAGACGTCCGTGTTGATAACGTGTGCTCCAGAGCAGGCCGCTACTGGATCAGAAGTGAAACTTACATTGGGCGCATTGAGATGATCGATGTAGCTCTGTGGTGGCTTACATGCATCGGGGGAGGCGACCACAAGATCGAAGCCAAGGTACTTGGCAGCCCACATCCAAGAACGTGACATGTTGTTATCGCCATCTCCAATGAAGACGATTTTTTTACTATCCCAGCTCCCGAGAGTCTCTTTAATCGTCAAGAGGTCGGCGAGAATCTGACAAGGATGTTCGCTGTCAGTGAGAGCATTGATGGTTGGAATATTTGAATACTGGGCGAAATCTTCTACATCCTGCTGATCAAAAGTTCTGATGATACATCCATGCACCATGCGCCCTAGCACGCGAGCGGTGTCCTTAATCGGTTCGCCGCGACCTAATTGCAGATCATTAGAGGAGAGAAACATGACAGAGCCGCCGAGCTCTCGCACCCCAACCTCAAAGGAAACACGAGTGCG
>JALZVA010000125.1 GCA_023301335.1 Akkermansiaceae bacterium | reverse complement strand
GTAAAACACTCTGATCGCCAACCCATCATTCTTTTTTAGAGAAAGCTATGTGTGGGATTTTTGGCTGGTTCGGTGAAAATACGGAAGAAGATCTGAGTAAAATGGCTCAGGTGCTAAGGCATCGTGGGCCAGATGGAGAAGGCTACTTTCACACAGAGAAGGCAGCGTTGGGGATGACGCGACTTGCGATTCTTGATCATGAGGGTGGGGGGCAGCCATTTGTTTCAGAGGATGAAAATGTGGTGCTTGTCTGTAATGGAGAAATTTACAATTTTAAGGAATTAAAAAAGGAATTAGAAGGCTACGGGCATCAGTTCAAAACGAACAATGATGTAGAAGTTCTACCTGCCGCTTACCTGCAGTGGGGGGAAGGATTTGTAGAAAAACTGAACGGGATGTTTGCTCTCGCCTTATGGGAGAAAAGTGCAGAGACATTACTGTTAGTAAGAGATCGATGTGGGCAAAAACCTCTATATATCACTGAGTCTAACGGCGTGTATTACTTCGCTTCAGAGTTGAAAGCATTCTGGGCCTTGGGGATTGAAAAAGTGCTGCATGAAGAAGCCATACCGACCTATCTAAATTTACGTTATGTTCCAGAGCCGCAAACGCTATTTAAGAGCGTGGAGATTATTCCTGCAGGGCACCTTTGGAAATCAGGTGAAGGGAAGGCAAGGCAGTGGTGGAAGGCTAAAATAACAGATTCTAAACCGACCGATAGAGAGGAACTACACCACTTAGTGCAGTCCTCCGTGGAGCTAGCACTAGTGTCTGACGAGCCGATAGCAGTGCACCTGTCAGCAGGTGTGGACTCGTCTGTGTTGCTAAGTGAAATTCACCGTCAGGGAACTGAGGTGAAGGCCCTCACCGCAACATTTGGAGCAGACTCTGACGAACTAACAGGAGCCGCTGCACTGGCTAAAAAATATGGAATAGAGCACCATAAAGTGGAGCTTAATACAGAGAGCTTAAGCTCCTTACCTCAAGTGGTTTCACAAATGGAACTGCCTGTAGGAGACGCCTTGATTATAGCATTTGACCAGCTGGCAAACGCCACCGCGCAAGTAGGCTGTAAAGTAGCTCTCGGGGGCGAGGGCATCGATGAGATATACGGCGGCTACTCCTTTCATAAAGTCATGCTTCTGGCAGAGCAGATGGGGAAGATAGGGAGGACCATGATCGCTACCGGTATGGGGGTAACTCCTAAGTCGATCTTACAGAGACTATCTGCTTTCCCTGCTGAGTTAGGAGAAAGTGGCTTTAAAAAAGTGAGGCAGTATTTTTCTCAGTATGATGATCTAACAGATTATGAAAAAGGCATAGAGCTCCGCACGTTATTCTCCTCTGAAGACTTGTCACGACACGGAATGACATTAGCAAAACAAGCGTTTAGCGAACAAGGTTCATTATTTGATCAGCATATCACTTACCAGTTTCGCTCCTGGCTTCAAGACTGGGCAATCATTCGGCAGGAGAGAAATACGATGGCGCACTCGGTTGAGTATAGAATGCCCTTCTTAGATCATCGCTTAGTAGAGTTTGGATTAAATAGCCACCCTACAGATAAAATTCGTGGCTTAGAGGGGAAGGCTGCATGGCGGGCTATGGCTCAGCAATGTTACCCAGAAGTCATGGGAAAACGTGTGAAGCAGCCTTTCTATTTCCCCGTGGAGGAACGCAGTTACTTTGATGCCGTTGAAGAAATGGTCACAGATGTCTTATTCTCCCGCACTACACGAGTCACAGATTTCTTCCCTAAGGGTGAGTTAGATCAGCTGTGGAAGGAAGTCAGGGAAAGCCGAGAGTTCTTACCTCTCAAAAAAATTATGGCACTCTTGATTTTAGAGCTATGGCTCAAAGAGCACCAGCTGTAAGCGACAGAACAAGGATCAATTCGCCCCAACTCATCGTGCCGATACCTGATCGGCGAGCTTCGTAAGGCTTAGCAAGAGAAGAGTGAAATCATGCATATCACTCTTCCTTTGGAGCTTGCAATGTTTGCTCGAAGAGCCACGTGCGGACTTCCTCCGTACCGAGGGACTGGGGAAAGCAACTGTGGCCACCATTAGGGACGATGTTTAGCTTTACGCGATCGTCTTCTTCTTGGAGCTGTTTAGCGAGAGCCGGAAGCCTGATATTTTTATTGAGGGAGGTGTCATTACCTCCTACCCAGCACCAGACGGGAACTTTGATTTTACCGACTACGGACTTGGGTGATACGGGGCCGGCTATGGTGATAGCTCCTGCATACCATTTTGGCTGACGTGCGAGAGCTTGAAACGTGCCTTGAGCACCATTGGAGAAACCTACGAGGTAGACCCGAGCGAGATCTATGGGAAGGTGCTCTGCTAGATGTTTAATGGTCTCATCAAGCTGATCCGGGATCTTCTCCCACCCACCTTTTGGTGGGTAGTAGGGCTGGACTACAAAGCAGGGGTTTTTCTTATAGGTTTTATCAGCAGTCCACACAGTGGAAATATTCTGAACTTTAAATAGGTCGCCAGGTTCAGCTTTATTTCTGCGACCGTGGAGAGCGATGACGAGGGGATATTTCTTACCACCCTTGAGTTTCCGATCTGCATAAAACCAGAAGGGTAACCCATCTTTTACAAGAGGCTCTTGCTGATGTATCCATTCCCCTTTAACCAAATTAGAGTATGGCTTACCCACTTTATCAGGAGTCTCAGGGAGTGGTGTGGCTACGCAGAGGCTGGATAGGGGAAGAAGTGTTAGAAGTAGGATGATAATATGTTTCACGAATTACTTGGATGAGATGTTTAGAAGCTTCTAGAAAGTAAGCCCCATTTAACTTTTTCGGAGCCTTTACCTATCTTGACCTTTATATTCGATAAGTCAATAATGGAGCGGAAGAGGCGGTAACAGGGAGCTTACACGGGTGCCCACCGCACGGCAAAAAACAGTTCTGCCCCCCGGTTGTTCCTAGATGAAAAATCAAGGTTTTAGTGATTTTACATTAAATAGTGCTTAAGGTGGTTAGTATGGTTTTTTAAGCACAAATAAGCATTGATTAATTCACTCGTTATCGCTATCAAAAATTTATCTTATGAAATTTTTAATCCTTTTATCTATATTATATTCGGCAGGCCTTACCTATGGAGAGGTAGACTATTTTGGTGTGAGCAAAGAAGATACTGGATTACATGGTTTTTTGTATGACTTAAAGAATGATGCAAAGGGTGAGCCTTCAGCTGCATTGGGTGGCGGTGCTGATCCCCGTAAGTATTATAAGTTGTTAGAAAAGCTTCTTGAAAAGGGGCTGGAAAGTAAGGAACTAGAAAAATATAAGGCTGCGGATACCTCCTGTAATTTCGAATACATGGCGTTTAAATACGCCTCTGCAAAATTAGCCCCTACTGCATTTGGATCTTCTTATATCGACCCTAAGGCAATCCTCATAGTGTACTCCGGGGTGATTGAAGAAGCTCCCGATGATGAGCTTCGCTTCGCGGGGTACTTTGATGATGCTGTGATGGTTCTAGTTAACGGGAAGCTTGTATTTTATAACGCAATGCAAAATTTCAATAAATTCAGACCTGAGGTAGCTGCATCATCAGCAGGACAGAATGATAGCTATGGTAAGTATATTACCCTTAAAAAAGGCGACAAAATTAAGATTGCTTTTTCAGAAGTGCCTGGTGGCTCGATAGGTGGCGCTTTAAGAGTGCAGCTTAAAAAGTTTAGGTATAAGGAGAATAAGAAAGGGGATCCTATTCTGCATCCTTTTGTAGCAAGAAAGGTAGACCGCAAGCTGGAGAAAGAAATGGAGAGTAGAGGGCTTGATTTTGAAGATCGCCGTATTCCTGAGTTTATTTTCACTAAGTAATAGTCGTTGATCATTCGCTGCTAGAGTAGCGATGATGAGATCTTTAGAAGCTCCCAGAGAATCAGCCCCATTTGATTCTTCTAGAGCCGTTACGGATCTTTGTATCTACGCCCATTAAGTTAATAATGGAACCGGAGTGGTGCGGGGTGTTTAAAGACGCTTTGGTCAACCATAGATGTTATCGCTGGTAGGTCTGGAAAAGTGACGGGTGTTGTTGTGGGTCATCATAGGAGCACTGAATTAAACGTCTATACATCAGGTATGCCGCA
>JALZVA010000124.1 GCA_023301335.1 Akkermansiaceae bacterium | reverse complement strand
GCACTGGGGTCAAATAGCCTAATCTGCACACCGCCGCCTAACTTTCCTTGTGCATCAGCTCTAGAAAAACCAGGAATATCATCAGCAGGAGGACCTTCTAGCACTACCGCTACGTCAGGTTTAATAAAATTGGCAAATGCCTTTGCTCCTCTTAAGCCCACTTCCTCTTGCACGGTTCCCGCACTAGCCAACTGGCAGTTGAGCTGCGTCCCATGAAGTGCTTGGAACGTTTGAATAGCGGCTCCCATACCGACTCGATTATCAAAGGCCTTAGCCATGTAATGGTCTTGTTTACCCATTGGAGTGAATATACTACAAGGAGCAATCGGACTACCTAGCTTAATCCCAAATTCCTCGATGACCTCAGCTCGTGAGCTCGCCCCAATATCAATAAAGAGTGCATCTTCTGGTAAGACCTGACGCCTCTGGCTTTCAGGTAAAAAGTGTGGAGGCTTAGAAGAAACCACGCCTAAGATTTTCTCTCCCTGTGTATTTTTAATATGCACACGCTGAGCCAGTAGGGTGTGTGTCCACCAACCACCTACAGAAACAAACTGAATGAATCCATCTAGCGTGATGTTCTGAACGAGAAACCCGACCTCATCCATATGCCCTGCGACTAAGACACGAGGGCCACCAGCAGGGCTTAAACAAGCGACTGAGCCACATTTATCAGCGACAAGTTCCCCTTTCCCCTGAAGCTCAGAAACAAAAATCTCTCTTACTTCATCTTCATGCCCAGGCACGGAATGGGCTTCTGTCAGCTTTCTTAGTAGATCACTTGCGGCTTTACTCATGTAATATAAGTAAGCCAAACATGGTCAGCCCGCAAGCCTCTGAACTAAAAAAATTAGCTTAGCTGTGCTTCGATGCGCTTAAGCACCTCAGCGTAATTTTCCATCACATCTCCAAGATCCTGACGAAATCTATCTTTGTCCATTTTCTCCCCTGTTTCCAGATCCCATAAACGACAAGTATCAGGTGAGATTTCATCGGCTAATACAATCTTGTTAGAACCATCTTTGGTTCTTCCGAATTCAATTTTAAAATCCACAAGCTTCATCCCACATTGCTTGAAAAAGGCGATTAACACCTCATTCACCACGAGGGCCTTTTCTTTAAGCTCTGCAGATTCTTCCTCAGTTGCTAAGCTCATCTCACGTGCATAATCAGCATTGATCAAAGGATCACCGAGTTCATCACTCTTATAAGAAAACTCAACGATAGGAGTTTTAAAAGGAGTTCCTTCTTTCACGCCTACGCGTTTACTAAATGAACCTGCTGCCACATTCCTAACAATCACTTCAACAAGTAGAATATCCACAGTCTTCACCATGATATTAACCTCATCAAGATCTTCCACGAGGTGTGTTTCCACTCCTTTAGCTTCAAGCATTTTATAGATCGCTAAAGTGATCGCTTTATTCAACTTCCCCTTATTTTCAAACTGCGCTTTTTTCTCTGCATTAAATGCTGTGGCATCGTCCTTATACTCCATTCGGAGCACATTTGCATCGTCTGTGGTGTAAAGGCGTTTTGCTTTCCCTTCGTAAAGTGGTTTCATTGGTTCTTGTGTATAAATCGAACTAGTTATGGTCAAGGTCTTTGTCATGTTGAGCAAAGTCATTCCCGCTTGTGCGTTGGTACACACGAAGCTCAAATTCCTCTACCACGGCTAAAAAGTGGTCAAAAATGTCACTCTGGACGGCTTCAAATTCCACCCATCTATTATCCGTGCAGAAGACATAAACCTCAATAGGTAAGCCATATTCATTCGGCTGCAACTGCCTTACAAGGATGGTGTGCGACTGCGAAATCATCTTATGATTCTTCAAATACGCGAGTACGTAGGCTCTAAAAGTACCCACATTAGTAAGCACTCTAGCATTTCTGACATCTGAGGCCTCGACTCCTTCTGATGTATTCCACTCTTCCAACTCCTTTTTCTTATGTCCTAAATAATCATCCAAGAGCTTAAATGACTCTAGACGTTTCAATAGCTTTTCATCGACAAATTTCACGCTCTGGAGGTCGAGTTTAACCGCTCTCTTGATTCGTCTCACCCCACTTTGGGACATCCCCCGCCAGTTCTTAAAACTATCGCTAATCAAGGCATAGGTAGGTAAGGTGGTGATGGTCATATCCCAGTTCCTTACCTTGACTGTCGTTAGGGCTACCTCCAGCACCTCTCCATCAGCACCGAATTTGGGCACCTCAATCCAGTCGCCCCTTGCCACCATCTGGTTAGCAGAAAGCTGTATCCCCGCAACCAATCCAAGAATAGAGTCTTTAAAGATAAACATCAGCACTGCTGACATCGCTCCAAGGCCTGCGAATAAGCTCAGGGGCGATTTGCCAATCAGAGAGGAAATCGTAAAGATCACAGCACACACAGTGAGCACGATCTTCACCACCTGAATGAAACCTTTTACAGGGAATTTCTTCGAGACCTCATAGCGTCGATAGATTCTTTCTCCAGCATTAAGCACGCTATTAATAGCTCCGAAAATCAACACAATGATCGACACCTCTCCGAACACTTCTAAGGCTTTCTTATACTGCTCTTCCGAAAAGGCATGTCCGCCTACTTTCCAAATAATAAGGACCGGTACAATCAATGACACCCAGACGAGTAAACGCCCTTTGAGAAACTCATCATCCCACTTTGTCTTTGTATGCCCTGCAAGCTTACGCACTAAGTTCAGCACAATTCTCTTCACAAAGAAATAAACGACGAAAGCTACGATCACAACCGCTAGGAAAATGAGCAAGTCTGTAAGTAAAAGCTTATAACCCTCCACCTCCGACTCCCCCCAGAGAAGCATATTCAGTAAATGATGCAGGGATTCACCAGAGCCATTAATACTTGAAAAAAATGACTCCGTGCCACTTTGAAGAAGACTTGTAAACATGCACAGGAGGTAACAGAGCTTCTGCTCGTATTCAAGGGCGTAGATCTTTATTTAGAGTCTATTCGCTACTTTCAAAAGGGTAACGATCTCCCCATGCACAAAAAAAGAGCCTCCATTTCTGGAGACTCTTTAGAAAAATTAAAATCCTAGGGATTAACCTTCGTAGATAGATGAACCTTCGATGGTCACACCCATCTGACGGCATGAACCTGCAATGATTTTTGCAGCTTGCTCGCGGTCATCTGTATTTAAATCAGCAATCTTCGCGTCAACGATTTCCATGAGCTGATCTTTAGTGAGGTTAGCCACCTTAGCCTTGTTAGGCTCTCCAGAACCGGCAGGGTTACCGCCTTTGCTCTTAGGAAGCTGACTTGCACATGCTTTCTTAATAAGAACAGATGCTGGTGGTTGCTTCGTGATGAATGTGAATGAGGAATCCTTAAACACAGTGATCACTACTGGAAGAATGTCTCCTGCAAGCTTTTGTGTAGCTGCATTGAACTCCTTACAGAAGGCCATGATGTTTACACCTGCTTGTCCAAGTGCTGGACCTACTGGTGGTGATGGATTTGCCTGACCCGCTTGGATCTGTAACTTAAGGATCTGCTTAACTTCCTTGGCCATGATATTTTATATAGTTTAGTTTGTTATGTTTTGTTTGCGGATAAATGAGCGAATCAGTCATGAGAGAAGGGACTGAGAAGCGGCACTCACTTGCAGGTATTATTCACCGCGTTCTACCTGCCAAAATTCTAGTTCCACCGGAGTTTCACGTCCGAAGATTGATACAGACACGTGAATCTTTCCACGCTCCACGTCGATTTCCTCGACAATACCGTCTTGTGATTGGAATGGTCCATCAACGACTTTGATAGAGTCGCCCACCTCGAACTGCACAGCAGGACGGGAGCCTTCCTCACGTTCTTTAATCTGGTTGAGCATCGCTTCAACCTCACGCTGACGCATTGGGATTGGCTTATCTTTGGTGCCAGCGAAGCCGATAACTCCGTCTGTTTCCTTAATGAAGTACCAAGTTTCATCGACCAATGATCCATCTAGGTTAAGGAGGTTCATGTTTACGATGATATATCCTGGGTAGAATTTCTTCTTCCTTTCAGACTTCTTGCCTCCACGCACTTCTGAAACCAGTTCTGTAGGCATCAGTACTTCGAATACTTTATCGCCCATTTCCTCCGCTTCAAGATTACGGAGAAGTCTTCTGTGTACTTGCTGTTCTTTTCCTGAAAGAACATGCACTACGTACCATTGGTTTTGGGGCTCTGGAATCTTAGGCATCTTATAGAAACTGAATGATTAAGGAAATGAAAATTATGAGCCGCTAACTAGACTAGATACGTAGTCAGAGACTTCTTTGAGAAGCACGTCCCAAAAGGCAACATACCCGGCAAGAAGAGCGATCGCAATTAACACAACGACTGTTGAGTCGATGAGTTCTTTATACTTCTTTACTCCTTTATCCTTGGGATCAGAAGACCATGGCCAAGTTGCTTTACGCAATTCGCCTTTGACTTCGCCAATGAATGTTGAAACTTTATTAAACATGCTGTTAAATAGATTGAAATTTGAGATGGCAGGGGCGCAGAGACTCGAACTCTGAACCAACGGTTTTGGAGACCGCTACTCTACCAATTGAGCTACACCCCTATCTCATATATGTTGAGGCTTTTGAGGCTAATGGAGGGTGTCCTCTGAAAGAAGACACCCTCATTAAAACCAGCCTCAGTGATTGGCGAACCAATCATTGAGTAAACTAGACTTGATAGACTCAGGTCTAGTGCGTTGATAATTACCCTACGAGTGTGGCTACACGACCAGCTCCTACGGTACGACCACCCTCACGGATAGCGAAGCGCATGCGCTCTTCCATAGCAATTGGCTGAATAAGCTCAACATCCATAGTTACGTTGTCTCCTGGCATAACCATTTCAACACCGTCAGGAAGCTTGATAGAACCTGTTACGTCAGTCGTTCTGAAGTAGAACTGTGGACGGTAGTTAGAGAAGAATGGTGTGTGACGACCGCCTTCTTCCTTAGAAAGCACATAGATTTCTCCAGCGAACTTTGTGTAAGGCTTAACTGAACCTGGCTTACAGATAACCTGTCCGCGCTCAACTTCTTCCTTCTTAAGTCCACGGATGAGGAGACCTACGTTCTCACCTGCACGACCTTCGTCGAGAAGCTTACGGAACATTTCGATGTCAGTGATCGTTGTAACAGTAGTATCCTTGATACCAACGATTTCAACTTCTTCCATCTTCTTCACGATTCCACGCTCGATACGGCCAGTACAAACAGTACCACGACCAGAGATTGAGAATACGTCTTCCACAGGCATGAGGAAGTCTTGATCGACTGGGCGCTCTGGCTCAGGAATGTAGCTGTCAACAGCGTCCATGAGTTTACAGATGTTCTCTCTGTGAGTTGCGTCTCCTTCGAGAGCTTTGAGAGCTGATCCTGGGATAACTGGGATGTCATCTCCAGGGAATTCGTATATGCTAAGAAGCTCACGAATTTCCATTTCAACAAGTTCGAGGAGTTCCTCGTCGTCAACTTGGTCAACCTTGTTGAGGAATACTACGATAGCAGGAACACCTACCTGACGAGCAAGAAGGATATGCTCACGAGTCTGAGGCATTGGACCGTCAGCTGCTGAACAAACGAGGATCGCTCCGTCCATCTGTGCTGCACCTGTGATCATGTTTTTCACGTAATCAGCGTGACCTGGACAGTCAACGTGTGCGTAGTGACGTGATTCTGTTTCGTACTCAACGTGTGCTGTTGAGATAGTGATTCCACGCTCACGTTCTTCTGGTGCACCGTCGATTTCGTCGTATGCTTTAGCTACTGCTCCACCCTTTTCTGCAAGAGTGTTAGTGATAGCTGCTGTGAGTGTAGTTTTACCGTGGTCAACGTGTCCAATTGTTCCGACGTTAACGTGCGGCTTGCTGCGTTCGAATGCTTCTTTAGCCATAGTATTAGTTTTTATTTGTGCTTAATGAAAAGCTGGTTGCTGGTTTATATTTGATTTAGTTGCTTCTGATGGAGCTCTTGAGCGGAATTGAACCGCCGACCTCATCCTTACCAAGGATGCGCTCTACCCCTGAGCTACAAGAGCATCTGAAGCAGACCCCAACGCAAAAAAGTATCCCAAAAGGCATTCCTTTCTGCGGAAAGGCGTGCGGAAACTAGCAGAGAGAGGCGTTCTGTCAAAATTATTTTTGCCTAAGGTGAAAGTTTTTATTCGTATCTGAATTTACCTTTAGTTTTTAGCAAAATCAAGACGTTGCAAGAATTTCGATTCATCTTTCACAAGCAGCTTACACTTAGCCCTCAGAAGATGAAAAATGAAATGACTCTTACTTTTCAACCCCACGAATCACCACGATTTATCCTTGGGCATGAAATCGACTCTTAGTGATTGCTTAGATTTTCCTCAATGAGGTTGAAAAATCACAAATCACTGGTTTTCTCCGTTTATTTCTATATCATACAGAGGATTTGTCACCATTTCAGTAATCTTTACAGCACCTCAACTTCCATTCCCATGTCATCTTTCCAACTCATTCTACTCAGTCTTATCAGCACCTTTTTTTTACATCTTTCACCACTTCATGCCATTCACGCTAAACCTAAATCACTTGCAGAAAGGATCGACCAGGCTGAGAAGGTGTTCGTCGGTAAATTGATCAACAAAAAGACTCAAGGTGACTGGACCACCGCAGATCTCGTTGTTGAGATCCCACTTCTCCACACTGAAAAGGATATAGAAATTGCGGTCATTTGGAGAACTACTCTGGGAAAGGCCAAGATGTTTGACAAAGCAGAAGGCTCCAAAGGTGTAGCCATTCTCAAACACCAAAGAGATGGTAGATACTGGTTACGTGCGGACACCTTCGAAGACCTTGAAGTGCTCAAAAGAGCTAGAGAGATCACAGGCGTGCCAGAATAAAACCGCTCATTTAAACTCATATCAGATCAAATCTTACACGTTAATCCCCAACTCAGACGCGGATAGATAAAATCTGACTTGAAAATTCTTCATTTCTAAAGCCTAGTCCCGCCATGTCAGAACCTGAGGAGCACAAATTAGAGATTCAGCCGGCCGAAGAACGCCGAGCCAGCCCGCTTGCAGGCTGTCTTATCTTTGCCATCCTTCTCACCGTCTTTGTCTCCCTGGGCGGCTTCATTGCTTACACGTATCTCGCCAACAAAAGCGAAACTAAGAAAATCTCAGAAGTGGAGAAAAAGGCAGTGACGGTTGCCGATTACGTGCCAGCCCATCTCGAAAGCTTACAGGCTAAACTTCAAGTCTTCTCAGACGCGGTAAAAAATAAGGAGAACTGTTCTATTTCGATCACTGTTCAGGATCTGAATATTGGTATCGCCAAGCTTCCCAAGATGGTGGAATTCAAGGAGAAAATGTATATCACCGCAATTACTCCAAAAGGGATTGAGGCGGATATCTCTTTCCCGGTTAAATCAGGCTTCACTAGTGATAACCGCTACATCAATGGCACTATGGTCATGCAACCAGAAATCGCACAAGGTTCGATTTTCCCTATCATCACTTCAATCTCTCCTGATACTCAAGCAGAAGTCCTGCCACGGATTAAACAATTTCTACCTCAGGCATTATTTAGCTCATACCGCACCGACCCAGATCTCAAGGCTGTCTTTCACAAGCTCTCCGAGGTGAAACTTAGTGATGGTGTTCTCACTGTCTTCAGTGACCCGGATTTTCAACCTGCAGATGACAATAAGAACTATGGAGGTGGGGACAACTTCTTCATCGCTCTTTCCATCGTGGGTATCCTCTTCTTTGTCTTCTTCTCCTCTGGAATTTTGATCTACTACATCGCCAAGAAGAGTAAGGAGAAAAAAGCGAGACTTGCCACAGAAAGGCTCTCCCAAATTCAGGAAGACGAGAACGATAGAGATCAGAGCTAAAAGAATTGGGCGGGGCTCAGATCGCTCCCGTCCAGCATTTTTTCAAAGGACTCTAGCTATTTTACAACATTGCCCCGCTAAAGCTTCTTCCCTGAAACTTTAGCTCATAGCAACTTTCTGAGATGGCATTGTCGCCAATGCGGCTCCCGCATTCTGAGGACGTGCATTTGGATCGGCTTGAATAAGAGTCTCAATCCAGTTTACAATTTCCTTAGGAACACTTGATCGGTAGCCACTTAGCGGAGCAAACTTATGCGTCTTATGCCTCTCTATTGCGTCCCTTAATGGCAATCCTGCTAGGGGGTGTCCACCTGCTAAAGAAAGATAAAATAAGTTCCCTAGCATATAAACATCTGAACGGACATCCGCCTGTTTACCCTCAAACAATTCAGGTGCTGCTAAAGCGGTATCCAACAATGATTCAAGAGGCTCATGAGGGTGCATCAAGGACGTCATTTGTGAAACCCCCAAGTCCACACACTTATAAATTCTTCTCCCTGTCGGCAGAGTCGCCTCCATCACTGAGCTCCCTGTAATCCATCCATGATAAAAACCTTGCTCATGAATAAAGGCAAATGCTGTGAGCAAGTTATTCGCCATTATATAGAACTCTTCATTAGTAAGGTGCTTTCCCTTCTCAACAATCTGATCAATCGACCTTCCTCTATTAAGAAATTCTTGTGCCACGTAAGCCCCAACTTCGTCGCACCCTGTAGAATACACAATAGCTACCGTTGGATGCTGCGTGAAAGTTAAATTTTCAGCAAGGTGCGCAAATTCTTTTTGCCAAGCTAAGCTATCCGAAACTCCCTTCGCTGGGAAAAATCTCCGTAAAGTAATCTTCTGCTGAGTTGATTTGTCAATGGCTTCATATACCCCACCTAGCCTACCCTCCTTCAGGGTGTTGATAATTTGAAAGCGTTTAGTATTCACAATATTTAACAAGAGACATTTATTATCTTAGAATGATCAAATAATCACTTCTTTTATGCAAGTCCTAATCCCCCGGTTCACTAGGTTAATTTCTCCCAAATTTCTTTGGTTTCCATTTCTGTTTTTTGTTTTGTAGAGGTTTTGAACGAGGACCACGCTTAGGCGTTTTATTTCTTGTTGGACGAACACGTTCAGATTTTGCGTCATAGTTAAAACCTTCCACTGATGAGCGTTGAATTTTTGTATCCAACAATACTTCTACTTGCGCAAGTCTTTCCCTATCATCAGGAGTTGCTAAACTATACAGCACCCCTTCTCCCTCTGCTTCAACTCTTGCCAAACGAGCTTGATAGTCTTCTTTCAACTCTGGGAAATCTCCCTGCATAACAGACTTCACTCCATCTAAATCAAGATTTCTCGCTGACGCGTCGGTCACAACAACCATCTTAAGCACTCCCGCTTTCAGCTCACGCATTACACGTGCAATCAGCTCCGGTTTTTTCTTTCCGTGGATAGAGTCCACCGCGACACCTTCCTTCTGTAAGTCACTGGCTAATGCATGCACATCCTCGCGACCGCGCAGGACAATCAACGTATGGGTCAACTCAGTCGTTTCACTAAGTAAATGCAGAAGTAATGCATTTTTTTGCTGATGGAAAACTTCATAAATCGCGTGGCTTATCATGGATAAATGCATTAAAGGATGTTTGAATGGATGCGTCCATCCTCATTATCTAGTTCTCTCTAACTCTTTTTCATATTTAACAATACAGCATCCAGAAATAACATACGTATTTTTTTCTATGATCCCGTCTAAGAGTGAATTAGTATCTGCATCGTTATGGCAGTAGATTTTCATAAAAAACAAATTCTCGTGATCGATGTTGGCGGCTCCAACATTAAACTTATTGCTACGGGAGTTGAAAAGCGTATCAAAATTCCTTCTGATCCAGAACTCACTGCCAAACAGCTGGTAAAACAAGTCAAAGAAGCAACGCAGCATTGGGAATATGAAATGATTTCTTTAGGCGTCCCGTGTATCTGTAAAGATAACACCCCCACAAAGGACCCTCATAACCTCGGTTCAGGATGGAATGGCTTTAATTTTGAAGAAGCTTTTAAGATGCCAACTAAGGTGATTAATGATGCCGCTATGCAGGCTATTGGAGCTTACCAGGGTGGCACCATGCTCTTCCTAGGATTAGGAACAGGTCTCGGAACTGCCCTTATTAAAGACAATGTTGCCATTCCAATGGAGGGAGGACACCTTCCCTATCGTAAAGGACAAAGCTTCGAGGACTACGTTGGAAAACTCGGACAAAAACGTCTAGGGGATATAAAATGGGTGAAACATGTGCTGCGAGTTATCAAAATCTTCCGCCATATCTTTAATGCTGACGACATCGTTCTGGGGGGAGGAAATGCTAAACTCATTGAAAACCTTCCAGAAAACACACGTCGCGTCACCAATAACGCAGCCTTCGACGGCGGCTTTCGTATGTGGAACGAGGGTTGGCAGTAACCCCAGAACAGCCAGCCTTCACAACCTTTTTTATAAGTTCTAACAAGCATACACGCCATTAAGTTCTACCCCTTCGTACCCACCCCCGCTTTTATTACCATTTTCTACTATGAAACCTTACGATAACCTCGCTGAGGCCGTGATGCCAGACGGCACCGTATTCTCTCTTCACACTCACGATAATAACTTTTACCTGAAGTATAACGGGTATGAGTTAATGAGCACATCACAGACTTTTTCTGAGCGTCATCTCGCAGATATTGGCTGTGAACGACTCCTTCCTGGGAAATATTCACGCCCTAAACATCCAACTATTTTGATAGGAGGACTCGGCTTAGGCTTCACCCTCAAGCGAGCACTGGAACTTGTAGGGGAACCCGCAACAGTCGAAGTAGCAGAACTTATGAGCCCAATCATCGAGTGGAACCGCACTTTTTTAGTCGATTTTAATGGACCTCTCTTAGATGATCCACGTACCGTCATGACCCAAGGTGACTTCCATGACATCATCCTGAGTAAGCCAAAAAGCAGTTACGACGCGCTCCTCATCGATATCGATAACACACCTGATGATTTAATCACGTCAGGGAATAACAAGCTCTATTCGCCCGCCTTCTTAAGCCAATTAGATCGTATCCTTAAACCTAACGGAACGATTTCTTACTGGCTGTCAGAGCCTGCTCCTAAATTTAAAAAATTACTAGGGAAAGCTGGATTCAACGTTGAAGAACACGCCTCTAAGCCACGTGAGGCATCCAAACGCGCAAGGCACTGTATCCTTATTGCAAGTCGCCCTTAAGCAGGCAAAATTTCACATCAGCCCGCTCACTTTACATCCGAGCGGGGTGATGCTCTTGATCTCTATTTGATCCTTCCTTCTTCGATATCATAGATATCAAACCAATGGTAAACAATGCTACCCTTGGGTAAATTCTCTGGGATGTATCCTTCAATAAAAACTTGAAGTTCTATCGGCATCTCACTGATGCGTTTATAACGAAGATCATTATTCCACGCAACGATCTCCTCTTGGCTGTGCTCTACGGCATTGGTATGAATCCATTTTTCTACAGCTACATCGTCAGCACCTGTTCCCACAAAAGCCTTAAATGCTTCTCCATCAATCCCGGTGAACTGAAAGAACATTTGATCCAAAGGACAATCGTAATGGTATTCTCCATTTGTCCCTGCAACTTCAGCACGGCATTTATCTAATGCTCTCCCGACGACTACATAGCCTGCTAAAGTTTCTCTTGGGCTTCTCGGAACGGTTTGGGTCAAATCCAAGGCCTCTATCTTTGTCGTGTTACAATCACTCATCTTAATCTATTTCTATCATTCCCTCTACATGAGCGAACTCCTATAGATAAACCTGAATAAACTAGGGTCAAATAATTTTACAGATATTACCCTACACTAGCTTCTAGGTCGTGAAAGCATGATTTGGTTCCCTTCCGTGTCCTCACACATCGCCAAGTGTGGAGCTTCTCCATTCTCTTCTTGAGGTTCACGAGCACACTTCCCCCCTGCAGCGACTACCTCCTGCGCGCCGATTACCACATCATCTGTGCTAAAAGTGATTCCTGTCCATGTTTGCTTACCCTCACCACCGCCGTGGATGGAGATCGTTGTGCCTCCTACATTGAGATCAATCACGTGAGGGTTTTGCTTTTCCACCTCAGCACCAAACACGCTTTGATAGAAAGAAACAGCACGTGCTCTATCAGCTGCCCAGATTGTGTATTTTACTTTTGAAACGTTCATAATAATTCGAATTGTCCTTGCTCATGTTGAAGAAGAAAGCGTTTTGTCGCTAATCCTCCCGCATAGCCAGTTAAGGTCTTATTTTTCCCTATCACTCTATGGCAGGGAATGAAAATAGAAAGTGGGTTTTTACCGTTAGCTAAGCCCACTGCTCTTACCGCCTTCGGGTTCTCTATCGCATTTGCGATGTCAGAGTAACTTTGCGTATGCCCATAAGGGATCAGAGTTAGAGCTTGCCAGACCTCACGCTGAAAGTCAGTCCCCTGTGGATTAAGGGGCACACTAAAAGATTCTAGTTCCCCTGAAAAGTAAGCATCCAGCTCTTTCTCTGCCTGCCTAATATACTGCTGCTCAGCGTCTTTCACTTCCCCCGCAGGAACCTTATCATGCTGATTCGGATGATCAACTCCCATCAAGCCAACATGGTTTGCTCGTAAGCGTAGCTTGCCAATGGGGCTTTCATAAAAAGAAAAAAAAGTCATTTCTATAGACATGATAATAAAAATAATTTCTGTGTTATAAACTCCAAGCTCATTGCCTCATCCACCGAAGCCTCAACTCCCTCGTGCCTGCTAAGGCAACTAAACTCCCCTACTGCTTTTTATATTCTACCAGCCTCTCTTTCCCAAACAAGTATTCTTACCTTTAGCGCATAAAGCAACCCTCGATTATTGCGACGATTCATTGCCAGCCTTTAAACTCAGCCCCTAAATTCTAAAAACACGAAGAAATATAAAATACCTTTGCTCTGTCTCTATTCTCTCTTAAAGTGCGTATCATGACTATGAGATACGCAAACATTCTCGCCGCTATTATTTCCCTTTCACTTCCTGCTGGTATTGCACAAGAGACAACTGAAGCACCAGCAGAGTCTAAACTTCATAACATGCAGCCCTCTGAAGGAGCTGTCTCCTTGTTTGATACGAAAACCCTCGCTGGTTGGCACACTTCCGAAAAGGATAAGAAATTTTTCTCTGTCAAAGATGGTGTGATTACAGGAGGAAGCCTAGATCAACCCGTCCCTAGAAATGTCTGGCTCATTTCTGACAAATCATACGAAAATTTTGAACTCACCTTCGCTATTAAATTAACTGACGGAGGAGGACCAGGGCTTAAAAACTCAGGAATCCAAATCAGAAGTTTACCCATCGGATCTAGTATTTGTGGCTACCAAATTGATGCGGGACCTACCCACCCAGATCGGAGCATCAATGGAGGACTCGGTTACTGGGGGAACATCTGGGACGAGCATCGTAGAGGCGCACTCGTCACCGCTGAAAACCAAGATCAACTTCTAAAAAGCGTGAAACAGTTTGATGGCTGGAACACGTATAAAGTCATCGCCAATGGCCCGAATATCAAAACCTGGATCAATGGTATCCCAGCCCACGATTTTACTGAAAAGAACAATAAGATCGCGGCCGACGGCATCATCGCTCTTCAAGCTCACAAAGGTGGTAAGTTTTCCGTGCAGTTTAAGGATCTCATGATCAAGGAACTCCCAGCCACCAAAGACTCTCCAAAATGGATTGACGAAGATATCATCAAGGGAAGACAGAAAAAACAAAAAAAGAAAAAGTAAGCATCCCTCTATACCAGCAAGCGTTGACACAGCAATGAGCCAACACTAATTCTACTACCATGACTTTAGCAATCGGAGATATCCACGGATGCCACGTATCCCTTCAAACCATGCTCGACCTGATTCAGCCGTCTACGGAAGATCAGATCATCACTCTTGGCGACTACGTTGACCGTGGTCCAGATTCAAAGCGTGTAATTGAGATCCTACTCGATCTTAAAAAAAGTCATTCTTACATCCACCTTATGGGCAATCACGAGATCCAAATGATCCGTGCCCTTGAGGCTCCCCATCATATGGACCGCTTCCTTGACCCCATGTGTGGGGGACAGGAGACACTCGATAACTACGGCGGAAGCTTCGAATCTATCCCCACAGAGCACTGGGATTTCATCACCTCTGCAAAACTCTACCATGAAACGGAGAGCCACATTTACGTCCACGCAGGACTCAGTGAATCCACCCCTATGGAAGACCAGGAACCTGAGACACTTTACTACAAAAGGTTCTACCAAGGTAAAGCCCATTTCTCAGGAAAACCCTACATCTGCGGTCACACTATTCAGGGAGATCTCCCCACCAACAATGGCCACTCCATCTGCTTAGACACCTGTGCCTATGGAGGCGGGTGGCTCACCGCTCTTGATACCGACACGCATCAGTGCTGGCAAACTAATGAGCGTGGCCAGTCCAGAGAAATCAGCATCTAAGCATTTTTCTTTAGCGTTTGTATCCACCCATCCACCAGTTCAATGAGCTGCGTCTCAACGCCCGCGAACTGGTGCCCGACGCCCTCTAAAAGTACATGTTCTTTTCTACCCTTAAGAGCTCTATACAACTCTTCTGAGTGAGAGGGTAAAACGACATCATCAGCATCTCCATGAATCAATAGCCATGGCACACGTATCTCCTGCACCGCAGAAATTACAGACTGAATCCTGTGTAAATCATCTTTGAACGCTTCTGATAAAGGAAAAGAGTCTTCCTCCCACATCACAGAGCTCCCTGCCTCTTGATGTCCAAATTCCTGATCGTAGAACTGCTTTGTGTGTACCATTCCTGCTAGAGAAACTAACAATTGTATACGATCATCCTTTGCCGCTGTCAGAGCTCCTACAGCTCCACCCATAGAATGTCCTACATACACAATCCGCCGAGCCCCCGCGACCTGATCAAGTATCGCTTGTAAATCCTCCACCTCTTTAGTGATGGTCATTTCACTGAACTCCCCATCCGAGCCTCCATGCCCAGAATAGGAAAAACGTAAACTTGACCACCCCTTAGCGGCAAGTCCCTCTGCTAGACTTTTGCAGAGATCTCTATCCATATCTCCTGTTAAACCATG
>JALZVA010000123.1 GCA_023301335.1 Akkermansiaceae bacterium | reverse complement strand
AATCTTTACAAGAAGGATTTGAAAGCATAGGGGTAAAATTTCCTAATTCATCGAATATTACATTTATACCATCTACTTCTACCTTGTCCGTCACAAATACGGCTGAGGGTTTAGACCAAATAGAAAAACTTGTTAGTTTTGTCTCTTCATCTGGGAACAATAATGTGGGTGGAAATATTATATTTCTTGGTGGAAAAACTAGAGATTCAGATCTTTTTAGAGATGGCTATGGAGATAGCGATGAAAATATTTTTGGTGGCAATGGTGGAGATGCTTTCATAGGAGATGCCTTCAATACTCCCACTGTAGGCTTAAGAAGCGGAGACACAGCGATCACTAGAGACTCCATAAACTTTTTCCTTAATAACCCTTCCGGCGCCCCTCGGGGAGACATGCTAACACGTGGTCTATTTGCTGCAAGTGCGACTAGCTATTTACCTGTCTGGCACAGTGAACTGATGACACTTTCACAGGAGCAAGAGTTAAGTATCCCTCTGCCTGATCTTGCGGGGTCATGGAAGTTAGATTTTCATGGGTTCGATGAAGGAAGTAGAAACGCACATACTCACCTGCTGATTCACACCACAGCACCTTACTCTCTTCAAATTCAAGCTCCTCAATTTGTGTTAGAAGGAGACAGTTTTGTGCCAAGGGTACAGGTTTTTCGTGAAAATGCAGATCTGGCAGAAGAGCAAGAGCTTTCTGTAAGTGTTACCGTAGGCACGCAAACACATGATGTGGTAAAGAAAATCAGCTTTGCGCAAGGCGAGTTAGTGCAGACTGTTAGTTTAGAAAAAATAGCTAGCGGTGAGGAAGGAATGATAGAGATAGAATCAACTCTTACAGATCTAAATTTTGAGAAAAAGATCAAGCTCCCTGTCAGACCATGGGGGCCAGTCGTGGCAGACCAGCGTAGCGTAGAAGTTCCTGCTGGTCAGGTAAAGTGGTTAGACTTAGAGATTCCTAAAGGAGCAGAAGCAGGTTATTTAACTCTCTCTGTTACCCCAAGCTTTGATGACTATCTACTTCAGCTGTTACGAGAAGGCGCAATGTTTGATCCTTTCTGTTTTAGTGCGATAGAAGACACGCACCCATCAGGAAGATTGATAGCCCTTTCCGCCGTCATCGAGTATTTAGAAAAAAATAACATCAAGCAGGGAGGGGAGCTAAACAACTTAAAAGAACAGGGGAAACTACTTGAGAGCGAGCTGTTGAGTTTGATGAACAAAGAAGGTTTTTGGACAAGAAATAGCGGGACAAGTTATTCGGATGAATGGACAACAGCCTTTAGCTACATGGCATTAAAACGCTGGAGTAAGCTTGCTCTGGTAGAAGAGACGCCAATTGAAAAAGCTGAGCAATGGTTACTGGCGCATTCCAAATCACTTGATCTAAATAATTTGGAAAGAAGAGCATTATTACAAATGGCACTAGCCTTTGGGGAGCGTGCAGACTTTTCCGAGTGCAACCGCTTACTACGGAATACGGGGAAGCTCAGCTCTGCTGCTAAACTCTTCTTGGCGAAAGTGTTCGTTTTACAAGAAAGAAATAGTCTAGCTCAAGGGCTCGTCAATGAAGTGTTCCAAGAGGCACTAGAAGAATGGGACGCTGAAGATGAATTAGCACAGAGGCCAACCTTTATGCTTGCGGTAGCCTTGGATGTCTTAGCGAGTGTAGAGAACACCCCTCAAGCATACATCAAATTGAAACAGCAGCTTTTGGCACTTAATCAGAGAAGCTTGAGTAACAGTTATATAAAAGCAGTGGTGGTCTCAGGATTAGCCGCAATCGAAGAGAAAATAGCTAAGCAAGCAGGGGCAAAAGCATTGGGTAAGGGAACTGTGTATCAGGGTGACAAAGAAATATTTAGCTTTGATCTATCGGATAAAGATACACCTCTTAGCACTTTTATCGATGCAGGGATTACAGAGAAAGAAAAACTTAAAATTGAATTCTCTGGGCAGTCCACCGTGTATTTTAAAGCAAGACTACTAGGTCACGAGAAGGACTACACACGCCATACACCTAACTCGTTTGATGTAAAACGTAGCGGGATCTATGAACGTAAGTATTTCTCCCCACGTCTAAACTACCAAGGAGTGAGTATCGGAGTGGAGAGTACCAGTCCTGTAAAAACGATCGCTCATGGAGACGAAGTAGTCGTTTGGTTACGCGCTGTGAACTACAGTAATAAACAAGAGAGCGTCATTTTTGAACCTATCCCCAAAGGATTTAGCTATGTAAAAGGCAGCTTTAGAGGAAGACATAATGGAGTTACACATGAGAACGGAAGGTTGACGATGAAGTTTAAAAGTAAATTTAATGATCGATGGCTTCGTTACACGCTTGTTGCTACCCACCCAGGTGAATGGAAGCATCAGCCGAGCGCATTTGTCCTTCTCGCAGACGAGGATAATCCTAAGTATGCTAACGCTACCCAGCTAAGCGTATTACAAAAGGGCGAGAAATCATCTGATGTTTACCTCTATAATGAAAGGGAACTCGCGAAGCTAGCCGAGCTGCAATTTAAGAATGATGATTTCAAAAATGCGGAGGAGAATATCAACAAGATGTTGGCCATGAAAAATGTGGATCTCAGTAAAGAACTCGCTAAAATGCAGTTGTGGATTGAAGAAGAAAAGGCTTCTCCAGATGCACGTAAGCTAGTCAACGCGTTCGAGGTGTTAGATGCTCTTGATCCAGATTTGGATGTGCCTTTTTCCACCCTCACTAAAGTAGCGGATGCATACATAACTCTGAAGGAACATGAACAGGCATACTATGTTTACAGAGCCTTGATTGATGGTAGCTTTAGCCAAGACGCAGTAGTAGCTGTGGCCTTGGAGAAACAAAATCGTAAACTGGACGCGATAGATGTGATGCAGTCACTATGGATGCGCTACCCTGAGAGTGACACGGTGGGAACCTCTCATTTTGTCTACGCTCAGGACCTGTTCGCAGCCGCGCCGAATTTTAAAAAATTAAAACAGCGTGATGGAGTGAAAGAAGATTTAAGCGAAGAGTTTATCTACAAGGAAGCCATCGATCTGCTCCGCTCTTACTTAGTGCTGCATCCCACGCACCCTTCCGCTGACCAAGCAAGCTACGCGGTGTGTAATGGTCTGTTCTCTCTGAAAGATTACGAAGGAGTCACCGAACAAGCAAAAAAGGCAGTCGCCGTGTATACCAAAAGTGATCTGAGGAATAGTTTTCAGTACATGGTGGCCTTAGGTTCATTTTGGCAGTTGAAGTTTGATGCTGCGATCACCGCTGCAGAGGTGATTGCAAAAGGAGATTCGGAGGATAAAGATCTCGCGACCTTTATCACCGCCCAAATCTATCACGCCCAAGGGAAGCTAAATCTTGCTAAAAAGTGGTATGGCAAAGTAAAAGAAGTATTCCCAGATGCTGAGACCTCCTTAGACTATTTTGAACAGAAAAAGCTAAGTATCGAAGAAGTTAGTTTATTTGATACCAGTGACGTAGTTAGCCTCGAAGTAGAGCACCGAAATGTTAAACAAGTAAAATTTAGCATCTACAAGGTAGACCTCATGCAGCTTTACCTCAAGCACCAGAATTTATCTGCCATCACTTCGATCAATCTAGCCGGCATCGAGCCAGACTTTAGTACAGAGAAAGCTCTAGTCCAGAAGGTGGCGACGAATGATGAAAAAACTAAAATTACTTTACCGATTAAAGAAGACGGTGCGTACCTCGTGATTTGCCAAGGAGATTACCAATACAGTTCTGGACTGATTCTTAAAAGCCCGCTCAAAATTGAAATCCAAGAGCTCACAAAAAATGGGAAAGTGCGGGTAAATGTCAAAGAGAAGAAGTCTGGTAAATTACTCAATGGAGTGCACATCAAAGCTATCGGCTCAGAGAGCAAGGTGTTCCAAAAAGGAGACACAGACCTTCGTGGAATATGGGAGAGTAACACCCTAAGAGGAAAGGTGACAGTGATTGCCCGTGACCCTAAAGGTCGCTACGCATTCTTTAGAGGAGAGAATAAACTATCAATTGTGAAGCCTAACGCTCCCTCAGTAAATCGCTCCTCCCAGAGCAGCATAAATTATATTGGGAATAACGTGAGAAACCAGGAACGCTTAAATCATGACAACAGGTCTAAGAGAGAAAAATTTTTGGAAGAAAAAGGAAAGAGTATTAAATTGAAGAGTATTAGGAAAAAATAACGAGAAGAAGAGCTTCAGCCTCTTCTTCAATAGTAGCTATAGATGATACCTTCGAGGCTCGAAAATAATGCGTAATTTTAATTGCTGCACTGTTTAAGCAGATTATAATGCTGTTATGAAAATAGTAGTAAGCCTTCTGAGTTGTTTGATCCTTTCTTTGCCTGTTGCTCACTCTGCTCCAAAAAAGGGTGTGTTGGCGGTGGAGCTGGACGCTTTGATTAATGTAGAAAAAGTGGACACTCTTAATCCAGATTCACTGGTGAAAATGCTGGGAATGGATCCTACTAAACCAGAGTTATTCGATTGGTTGAATAAAGAAAAAACCAGGGCTATTTTTAAAGGCACGAAGTTTAGCAATAAGAAGATTCATTTGACTTTAGAAGAAGGGGGAATCCCTATTGACGAAGCGGTGGTTGATTTTAAAGACGGGAAGTTTGAAGGCGTTACGATTTCAGTGTTTAACCGTGGTGACAGTGGTAAAATTTCTGCTAGTGAATTCGATAGAAGGAAGAAAGTGCTCACAGAGAAAATCACGCAGATACTGGATAAAAAGCCTCGTGTGAGAACAGGGAATCTTAAGAGGGGCATCATGACCTCCGGACTTGTTTGGGAGTCTAAAAAGGGGAAAGCTGTATTAGTGCATAATATTGAAGCACCAAAAATGACGGAATTTCTCCGTCTGAGGTTTGCTATGAATACCGCTGAAGGAATCTATGAGGCAGCACTAGAAGATAGGTCTTATGCGACGGTTAGAAAATCTAGACTAGTAAGAAATGTCGTGAAAAAAGAGGGTAATGTGTATATTGATAACATCCCAATGGTGGATCAAGGGAATAAGGGCTACTGTGTAGTCGCCTCAGCTCAGCGCCTTTTTGAATACTACGGAATAGCCTGTGATATGCACCAGCTTGCTCAGTTAGCAAAATCTGATCCAGATGAAGGAACGAGCTCGATCAGGATCAACAAAGAACTGGGGTCAATCGATCACCTTTTTCAAACACGTTTCCAGTGTCTAGCAATTAAGCATAAGGACGAATTTGCCAAGATTAAAGATGAGAAGTACATCGGGAAAAAAGTGAGTAGGAGCAGCTTCTATAAAATGGTTTACTCAAACATTGATGATGGAATCCCGCTCCTCTGGTCGCTCGATTTAGGAATTAAGCCTGAGGAACCGAATCTCAATCCACAGACTGAAGGGGGGCATATGAGAATGATCATTGGTTATAATAAAGAGAAAAATCGTATTATTTTTTCAGATTCATGGGGTGAAGGACATGAGTATAAAACAATGGATGCAGATGATTTTTACGTGGTGACAAAGGGTTTATTCGTGATGACACCAACAGGATATTAAATCTTTATCAATATAATATTCTAGAGGGATGATCTGTGTATTTTTCAGATTGTAAAGAGCTGGTAAAGTGAGCTGAATGAACTTGTTCCTACTCCTGTAGACTACTAGGGTCTAAAGGATATGAAGAAATCATTACTATCCCTGACCGTTACCCTCGCCCTGCCTCTACATGCCTATGACCTACATGAGTGGGGGACATTCACTACTGTTTCTGGGTCAGATGGTAAACTTCTGACAGGCTTACACGTTGAGGAGGAGAATCTTCCCTCCTTTGTGTATTCACACTTAGGCATGGAGCCTGGCAGTTTGAGACACTCTAATCATTCATATTATTATAGTGGAGTGAATCCCGATGCTGCAGACAGTCGCCAGATTGAGATTGTTAAAGATACAAGAGGATCGGGATTGTATGATATATCGGGGAGGTCAGCTTCTACTCTTGGTGGTTTTGGTGCAAAAGGAATGTCTCGTGGTGCTGGCATCTCTAATGTGACAGTTAAAATGGAGACTCCTGTTATTTATTTCTATAATGGAGCAGGAGAAAAAATTAATGTGAAGGTGGGTTTTGAAGGAGGCTCCATCAGTCAATGGTTTCCTGATAGGTTGCGAGGGGATACTCCTAATAAACTTAATATCTCAGAGGATCAAATGTCTGAAAGGCTTAAAAAAATAGTAAAAGAGGGAGAAGGATATACTCTAGTAGATGATAAAGTACGTGATTTTTCAAAAGAGTATAAGGGCTATATAGAGTGGGATGTGGAACTCCTCGAAGCTGATGATGCTTACACCTTTAAGCACACTCAAAATCCCTCATGGATTTATCCAAAAGTTTCGGATGCGAATATGGTAAAAGTGGGTAAGGAGTATGAAGATTATTTGTTTTATCGTGGGATTGGTAATTTTGAGTTACCAGTGACCTTCTCTGTAAATCAAGAGGAAGTGGTGAACATAAAGAATGAATCTTCCGAATCGATTCCCTTTGCCTTTGCCTTTGAAAAAACGGGTGCGACGGTAAGGTATAAAGTGTTGGACACTATAACAGACGAAGTAGAGATTGAAGAATCTACATGGGTCACAGCAGCGAAAAATTGGCAGCCTGAAGTGTTTTCAAACATGCGAGATGGTTTGTTAGAACAGGGGCTGACACGTGATGAAGCAGACGGAATGGTGAAAACATGGTGGAAGAGTTATTTTGAGCAGGATGGACTACGCGTTTTCTGGGTGGTTCCTCCTAAGGCCTTAGAGAAAATTCTCCCTTTAGAAGTGAATCCAAAACCTGAGAAGAGCGTGAGGGTGATTGTGGGAAGAGCAGATATTCTCCGCCCTTCCTTTGAGCAGAAAATGGTTGAGGCGATAGGGAAAAGATCTTACTTGAATTTTAGCTCAGACCGATTTCACGCAGCCTATGAAAATCGCTTAGAAGCTCTGATCAAAGAACCAGTTTTTCAGATGATTAGTGAAGATGAGCTATCGGTAGGTTCGGTTCAAATGACTGCTATTAATGGGGAATCAACACTCGGAAGGAGTGTGTATTTAAGCAAAGGCCGTGAGGTTGAAGACCAGCACTTTGGCAAAATGGGGGAATGGAAGGTGATAGACCAAGAGAATGTGATGATTGGGGAACTCCATTTTAAATTAGACAAAGAGTTGGGAAAGCTCATTGCTAAAGTGGATAAGGTGAAAAATCCTGAATCGAAGTGGGAACGCTATGAGATCAGTCTGAGACGCTACTTAAACTAAAAAAATAAACATGGGTGTAGTCTGAGGAAAATCAAATTTTTGTAGAAAGCATTCGTTTGCTTTTCCATGATTTATGTGTGAGAGTTAGCACCATGAATTGCTTAAGCTGCTCCTCTGAATATGAAAAGGTTGAATATGAAGGACAAAACCTTCTATTCTGCGCAAAGTGTTCTTTATTTTGGTTCACTCAAGGGCAGTTGGCTAGGATCGATCTTATTTCCGAAGAGTTTAAAGAGTTCACAGATGCATTGGAGCTGGATGAAGAGGAGCAGGAACTGGATGCGGAAAGGTGTTCCTGCTGTGATTTAGTGTTACATAGTCGTAGTTACACAACAGCTCCGCATGTGAAGATTCGGGAATGTTATAATTGCGGAGGAATGGTTTTAAATGGAGCTCAGATCAAAGAGATCCGTGAGAATTCTATGAGCCCAACACAGGTAGAGGCATATTTAAATCAAATTAAGCATTCCGTTCCTGGATTTATGGAGATTGAGCATGGGCGGAAAAATGGGGGAGGATTTGGTAAATTTGCAAAAGCTTGGCAAAAAGTACGTTTTTGGGATAGGGATAAATAATCTGAATATTACAGCTCTAGGGTTGCTGAGAGGGTGCGTGCATACCAATCCTGATGGAGTTTTTTCATGATGTTCATTTTCTCAGGATATTCTTTAGAGAGGTCATTGGATTCATTATGATCCTTAGTGAAGTCAAAGAGCTCCCACTTCTTTCCTGAGTAAACTGCTTTCCAGTTTCCTTGTCTTACCGCACCACCATTACGCCACTTCCAGAAGAGTGGCTGTTCACGTGTAAGGGCTTCACTATTTAAGGCTGGGAGGATACTAACACCCTGCATCGGAGTTACTGGTTTTCCTTTATAATGAGTCGGGTAGCTGGCTCCTGAGAGCTCGATAGCAGTCGGCATGATGTCGATGAAGTGTGTCGGACCGTGATAAATACTACCTGGATGTTTAATTTTGTTAGGATAGTTGATAATGAAGGGCGTGCGGATGCCTCCTTCGTGGGAAGCATTCTTCCATTTGCGGAATGGGGTATTCTGCACGGTTGCCCAATGTTGTCCTACAGTTTCATAGCTTGCTACATTTCCGAAGTCTTCAATGTTTTTGGAAAATACCTTAGCACCACTCTTTTCAGCACAGGCTCCATTATCTGAAGCAAACATAATGATGGTGTTTTCTAATTTGTTTTGCTCTTTAAGCTTTTTAAGAAGGCGTCCGATATTCTGATCCACGCTATCTAACATGGCGGCATAGATTTCCATGCGCCTTTTCTCCTTAGCTTGCTCGTCCGGGTCGAGTCTCTGCCAAACTGAGTCGGCAATAGGGGTGAAGTCTGTTTTCTCGGGGTCGATTAATCCCATCTCGAGCATGCGCTTATAGCGTTCTTTTTGAATGGCTCCGTAGCCTTTGTCATATTTCCCCTTATACTTTTCAATGTCCTTTGGGTGGGCGTGGAGTGGGTAGTGGGGTGCCGTATATGCCAAATAGAGGAAAAAGGGCTTACCCTCTAACTCCTTTTCATCTAACCACTGAAGAGGCTTATTGGTGAACGCATCTGTGGTGTAGAAATTACGATCCTCTGGGGTGTAAGGGCTATACTGGGTAGCATCATCACACCAATGGAGAATCTTACGCTTTCTCCCAGGTTCTGCTTCTCCTTCACGTTTTTCTCCTGGGTTCCAAAAATTACAACACCCGTCACGTAGCCCGTAGTAGTGATCAAAACCACGGTCGAATAAATTTTCTGTGCCGTGGTGTTTTCCTGAAGCGTAAGTGCGGTAACCAGCTGGTCGGAGAGCTTCCCCAAAGGTTACAGAGTTGAGTAAATTTAAGGGCTTCGAGTCCATGCCGCAGTCTTGTGCGTAAACTCCAGTAAGCAAACAGGCTCGGGAGGGCATGCATTTGCTAGTGTTATACATTTGGGTGAAGCGTAGCCCTGTTTGGGCGAGCGAATCGAGGTTTGGAGTGTCGATCTCACTGCCATAGCAACCAAGATCACCATACCCCATGTCATCGACTAAAATAAAAATGATATTAGGCTTTTCCGAAGCATGCACATTACTGAGGTAAGCCCCCAGAGCGAGGAGTAAGGAGCTGACAAACTGGAAGCCTCCCTTTCTGACCCTGCTGATACCTGATAGAGTGTTGATATTCTGCATTTAATATTTTTACGATTATTCCTTAGTGAAAGCTATGAGAGCAAGTAAATAGGTGTTTTTAAAAAAATAAAAGATCTCAAAGCGAGATGAAAAAAGCCTCACTGCACTGAGGCAATGAGGCTAGATTGATGTTTTAGATTTCTGTGGTTAAGTTATAAGAATACCAAACTGGTATTGATGACTTAAGCTCACCCACCTCCGTCGAGTGAGCAGGAGGCTTTCACCTCAGAGGCAGCTTCTAGATCGGCTAAGATGTTGCTCAAGGTCGCAGATGGGCGCATGGCAACACCTGTCTTGTCATCACACGGAAGGAAGTATCCGCAGGTATCAACTGGGCTTCCCTGAACGGCAATGAGTTCTTCCACGATTTTAGCCTCGTTTTCCTCTAGTGCCTTGGCGACAGGTGCAAAGGTGGCGGCAACATCAGCATCATCAGTCTGTGCTGCAAGGTGCTTTGCCCAGTAGAGTGCTAGATAGAAGTGTGATCCACGGTTGTCGATGCCCCCAAGCTTACGGGTAGGGGATTTATCGTTAAGGAGGAAGTCACTAGTAGCGTCATCGAGTGTCGCTCCTAGCACTTTGGCTGAAGCAATGCCTTGAGTTTCTCCAAGGTGGTCGAGTGAGACGGCAAGGGCAAGGAATTCACCGAGTGAGTCCCAGCGCAGATAGTTTTCTTTTTCGAACTGCTGAACGTGCTTTGGAGCAGAGCCACCAGCACCAGTTTCGAAGAGTCCACCACCATTCATGAGTGGGACGATGGAGAGCATCTTTGCAGAGGTGCCTAACTCAAGGATTGGGAAAAGGTCGGTGAGGTAGTCACGCAGTACGTTTCCTGTAACAGAGATAGTCTCTTGTCCTTCCTTGATACGAGCGAGCGAGAAGGAAGTCGCCTCTGCTGGATCCATGATGTGGATCTCTAGCCCATCTGTATCATGGTCTCCAAGATACTGTCCGACTTTAGCAATGAGCTGTGCATCGTGAGCACGTGATTCATCAAGCCAGAAGACAGCAGGAGAACCTGTCGCACGTGCACGTGAGACGGCAAGCTTTACCCAGTCTTGGATAGGAGCATCTTTTACTTGGCAGGCACGCCAGATGTCTCCTTCGTTCACAGAGTGTTCGATGAGGACCTTGCCAGAAGCATCGGTGACTTTCACTGTTCCTTGTGCAGGAAGCTCGAACGTTTTATCATGAGAACCATATTCTTCAGCTTTTTGAGCCATGAGGCCCACATTCGGGACAGTGCCCATAGTGGTAGGATCAAATGCACCGTGTTCTTTACAGAAATCGATAGTTGCTTGGTAAACAGAAGCGTAAGAGCTGTCAGGGATAACGGCTTTCGTGTCTTGCTGCTTTCCTGCCTTATTCCACATTTGACCAGAAGTCCTGATCATGGCTGGCATGGAGGCATCGATGATCACATCAGATGGGACGTGGAGGTTGGTGATCCCTTTATCGGAGTCAACCATAGCTAGATCTGGGCCATTATCATAGGCGGCCTGGAGGTCAGCTTCGATCTCTGCTTTTTTATCCGCAGGGAGTGAGTCGAGCTTGGAAGTAAGGTCACCAAGACCATTGTTAAAGTCCACGTCAAGTTGGGTAATGACGTCTGCATGCTTTGCGAGTAGATCCTTGAAGAATACTTTCACACAGTGTCCAAAGATGATTGGGTCAGAGACCTTCATCATGGTTGCCTTCATGTGGAGAGAAAAGAGGACACCCTTTGCTTTGGAGTCGGCGATCTCTTGTTCAAGGAAGCTAACTAGAGCATTTTTGTCCATGTGAGTAGCATCGATAATTTCACCAGCTTGGAGCGGGACTGCTTCTTTTAGGATGGTGACCTCACCAGAGTTGGCGATGAATTCGATCTTGGCAGTAGTTGCTGCCTCTAAAGTAACGGATTTTTCGTTAGATCTGAAATCGTTCTTAGTCATGGTTGCCACGTGCGTAGCTGAGTCTGCTGACCATGCGCCCATGCGATGTGGATTTGCCTTAGCGTATGCCTTGACTGCTTTCGGGGCACGACGGTCAGAGTTTCCTTCACGGAGCACTGGATTGACTGCTGAACCTTTGATTTTAGAGTAGCGTTCTTCTGCATCCTCGTAATTTGGGATGTTGTAGCCCTTGGACTGAAGTTCCGCGATAGCAGCTTCCATCTGCGGCACAGATGCAGAGATATTTGGGAGCTTGATGATGTTTGCCTCAGGAGTCTTAGCAAGGTCGCCGAGTTCCGCTAAAGCATCGTTAATTTTTTGCTCAGCTGTGAGGTTTTCAGGAAAATTAGCAAGGATTCTGCCTGCGAGAGAGATGTCACGTGTCTCGACCTGGATCCCAGACTTCTTAGTGAATGCCTTAATGATAGGCAAAAGAGAATGAGTTGCGAGAGCGGGAGCCTCGTCAGTCTTGGTATAAATAATGGTTGGATTTGACATAGCTGAGGGTCATATAGAGACTTATGGAGGAAGGGTAAAGTCCGAAGTGGAGATGGATCGGGAAATGTCAAACTTTTAGCCTATTTATGAGACTATACAGGGAGGGTGGGAAGGCTCCCGTATCGTATAGAAGACTCTTAGCCTGCCTGATCAACTAAATCGCTTAGCCCTACATTTCTACCGCTTTTTATTTGGATGATAATTTTTCCATCTATACGTATAGAAGGAAAAATTTCTATGAGCAAATACACGGCCACAGACTTTTATAACGC
>JALZVA010000122.1 GCA_023301335.1 Akkermansiaceae bacterium | reverse complement strand
TCTTCATGCCCCTCGTTGAGGATTGCTTTAATCTTATCCGTCACATCATACTCTTTTTTCAAGAATAGGAATGTGTTAAAATCTACCACTGCATCGTAACCATTTTCCGCAGCGAACTTAGCGATCACGACTTTCACGTCTTTCACCATTTCAGTCTGCTTATTTCCACGACGTGCATTGAGAGCTCTGACCTTCCCTTCGATTAAATCTCTACGCACACGGTCAGCGCTATTAAGGCGGTTAAACTTCAGTTTAAACTCCTCCTGAAGCTCATCACGCTTCCCTTTAGGAAGGTTAGGATCTTGCAGCTGCTCACGAAGCTTAATGATCACGGCATCTAAATTTTTAATTTCTTCTATCTTAGCCTCGTTTTCTTTTTTGATTTTCTCCTCTTCAGTTTTTAAATCTTTGTTGAGGATCTTCATTTTCCAATAACTTTGGATCACATCTTGAGTCGCAACAGATGCAACTTTCTTCATTTCTTGGGCAAGAGATGAGGTAAAGGAAAACGTCCCCAGGAGGATTGCTAATACGGTAGTGTTAAGAAATTTTTTCATACGAAGCTTAAGTGTTACGTTTCAATAGTTTTGACCTTGTGTCGGACTTGTCTTAACCTAATTTCCCCTCTAGTCAACTTAGCTTTTCTAAAAATCTAGTATGAAATGTATCCATTCCGTCTCTGAAATGCAGTCCGAACACGAAAAAAGTGGGCCTCGCATCCTCGTCCCTACCATGGGAGCCCTCCATCAGGGCCATCTCTCTCTAATGAGAATCGCTAGAGAGCAAGTGGGGGAAGAAGGAACTGTCATTGTCAGCATCTTCGTCAATCCTACTCAGTTTGACCGTGAAGAAGATCTCCTCAACTATCCTCAAACTCTAGAAGACGACATAAAAGCCTGTGCATCTGTTGGAGTTGACATCGTTTTCGCCCCGTCTTCCCAAGAAATGTATGCCACTGACCACTCCCTCTCGCTGAGTGAGAATGCACTCAGTGGCACTCTCTGTGGAGCCACCCGACCTGGCCATTTCGAGGGCGTATGCCTAGTCTGCACCAAGCTCTTTCTCATCACCCGTGCCAGCCATGCGGTATTCGGGGAGAAAGATTTCCAACAGCTTTCAATCATCCAAAGACTGGTTCGTGACCTGCATCTCCCCGTAGAGATCATCCCAGGTGAGACGATGCGTGAGCCGTCTGGCCTCGCCATGTCCTCACGTAACCTCAACCTCTCTGACACGCACAAAAAATACGCTCCCGCAATTTTCCAAGGCCTCAATATGGCAAAACAAGAACTCGCCTACGGCACCGACGAGAGTCAAAAACTCATCGCTCTCGTCTCACACCACCTTTCCCAACTGCCCGTGGAAAATAAAATCGATTACCTCGATATCGTCGATGCCGAAACTTTAGCGCCCATTGAATCCACCTCTGGACACCAAGCTGTGATGGCTATTGCTGTCTTTTTTGGAGACGTTCGCCTAATTGATAACATTCGATTGCATTAAAGAATCTTCCCCTTATTTTATAATCGCCTTCCCTTCTCTTTTTTCTATTCTCCTTTACCCGCAATGAACCAATCTTATCCGACAACATTTCAGAAAAAAATTCTCTGGAGAGCTTTAACAGGAGTCAGCATTTCTGTTCTTATCATTCTAGTCATCAGTTCTATTTGGCTCGTCAGTGAAACACTCAGCTACTTACAGCCCGTTCTCATTCCTGTAGCTGTAGCTGGGATCATTGCTTACTTACTCGACCCTATCGTTGCATGGTTCCAACGCCGAGGGATGCCAAGACTGCGTGCAGTAATCTATGTCTTCGGTTCCTTTTTCGCTGCCAGCCTTCTCTTCCTAGCACTCATCATCCCCCCTATCGCCGAGCAAATTGGCAATGAAGCTAAACGGAAAAAAATCAGTTATGCGATTTGTGAAAAACTCGAAGACTTAAAAGAAAACACCTGGTTCCGCCCCGTGGCCGACTACCTCACCGCGCCAGCAGACCCAGACTACGTGCCTCTCACACCTGAACCCACGGAAGACACCCTCGCTGAAACTGCAGCTTTAGAAGCTTCACCTACAGAGCTCTCTGTCACAGAGCCCTCATCTGCGACTGAACAAGCAACCGCAGAAGAAATCAACGAAACAGAGGAAGTCAAAGAGCACTCATTCGGTGTGCCTTTCACAGAGACTCGACTAGGTGTAGCCCTCGCTGATAATAAGGAAAAAATCCTCTCTACGGCCACGGCTATTCTCACTCAAGGGACGGGAAAACTCATCGGTTATATCGGCCTCCTAGTAGGTATGATCATGATCCCTATTTACCTTTATTATTTCCTCACCGAATCTGCTTCCATTAAAGATAACTGGCACCTCTATGTCCCCCTCAAGGCATCTAAATTTAAAACAGAAGTCGTCAGCACCTTACAAGAGATCAACGGCTACCTCATCGCCTTCTTCCGTGGTCAAGTGCTCGTAGCCTTTATCGATGGGATGCTAGTAGGGATCACCCTCTGTATTTTCTGCCTTCCTTATGGTCTCGTGATAGGTGTCTTAATGGCCTTCTTAGGAGTGATCCCCTTTATCGGAAATTTAATCTGTCTCATCCCTGCGTGTATCATCGCATTTGTGCACTTCTCAGTTGCTGAGAATCAACACATCCTGGGCTCCTCACCGTGGGCATACGTCGGAGCTGTGGTGGCCATCTTTTTCATTGTCCAGCAGATCAACTCCCTCATCACCGCTCCTAAGATCGTAGGAGATTCAGTGGGACTCCACCCGATGACGGTTATTTTCTCAATGCTCTTCTGGTCGCTCATTCTAGGCGGCTTCGTCGGCACCCTCCTCGCAGTCCCTATGACTGCTGCTGTGAAAGTCATCTTTGTAAGATATATTTGGGAGCGTAAAATCATGGAATGCCCCTCTGAAGGCGCGCCCGATTCGAAGACTGAAGAATCTCCAACACCAGCTTAACGCTTCGGAGTCTATGGATCTATTTGAATTTGGGGAAAACCAACAGGACACGCATCCTGCTGAGTCGCGTGTCGCCGAACTCCAGAAACTAATCCGGCACTACGATGCCCTTTACTATGATGAAGGAGTTTCAGAAGTTTCAGATAAGGAATATGACCTTCTCTTTCGCGAGCTTGAATCTTTAGAAAAAAAACACCCTGAGCTCCGTGACCCAAACTCACCTACCCAACGCGTTGGTGGATCGGTGTTAAGTAAATTTGAGTCCATCCAGCACGCCGTGCCCATGCTCTCGATCGATGATTATTTCGATAACGAGGAGATGCACACGTTTTACCAAAGACTTCAAAAAGGCACAGCAAGCGAAAACGTCGCAGTCACTATCGAACCAAAAATTGACGGCGTGGCAGCCTCTGTTCTCTACCGCGATGGGAAACTCGTTTACTGCGCCACTCGTGGTGACGGATCTCGCGGTGATGATGTCACGGCAAACGCACGCACCATCAAATCACTCCCTCAAGTTCTCGAGAACGCACCTCCTGTGTTAGAAGTGCGAGGCGAAATTTTCATGACCTTTGCCAGCTTCGAGTCGATTAACGCCTCTCTCGAAGCTCAGGGCAAAGCCCTCTTAGCCAATCCACGAAATGCCACAGCGGGCACCCTAAAGCAACTAGACTCGGGTAAAGTAGCGCAGCGTCCTCTGTCATTCCTAGCCCACGGCATAGGGGCCTACGAGGGGCCTGAGATTGAAACTGAGCACGCTTTCCGCCAGCTGCTCAAAGATCTAAAAATCCCTCATAACCAACCCATCTGGGAAGCCTCCTCTGCCGAAGAAATGATCACTGCGGTCGAGCAGTTAGATGTAGAGAGGCACCAGCTACCTCACGCCACTGATGGAGCTGTCATCAAGGTCACTAACTTTAATCTCCGCCGCACCCTCGGTGCCACCGCACGCGCCCCCCGCTGGGCAGGTGCCTTCAAGTACCCACCAGAGCAGAAAGAAACCCAACTTACCGGCATCACTGTCCAAGTTGGCAGAACCGGCGCCCTCACTCCTGTAGCAGAGCTGCGCCCCGTGCATGTCTCTGGCACCACCGTCTCACGTGCCAC
>JALZVA010000121.1 GCA_023301335.1 Akkermansiaceae bacterium | reverse complement strand
GTTTATTGATACTGTTGAGTTTAATCAAACTTCCACATTTTCCCTTTTCCTACCATGTCTATTGGCTTGGTAGAGCCTTCATCTAAGGCTAGTTGATGATGGGTAAGTGCGTGGAATGGCCTGATTTCGTTTGCTAGTTCGGTAGCATGCGTAACAATAATGATTTGGCTATCCTTAGAGGCGAGATTGATCAATTTTGCAATGGCTGGGTAAACAGATTCATTGAGGCTCATTTCAGGTTCATTGAGGACAATGAGGGCAGGTTTACGAGAAGATAATAGAGCTGCTGTTAGGCAAAGGAATCGAAGTGTTCCATCAGAGATTTCTAAGAGACTTAGTTGGCGGGAAAGATGTTGCTGAGAAAAACCAAGGAGTAATCTATTCTGAGGGTTTTGGATAGATATGTGCATTTGCGGAAATGCTATCGCTAAAACTTCATCAAAGCTTTCTTTAAAACCACTTTCCCAGATAGTTCTAACAGTACTTGCTAAATTAATGCCGTCATCAGCTAACTGGGGAGACCAGAAGGCTACTTGTGGAACTCTCAGAGGGGAACGTGAGGAGGTGTCGAATTCGTGGTAGAATTTCCAATCTCCCAATACTGCCTTAACCATCGCCACAAAAGGATACTTGGCGGGTTCCCGAATCTGAGAAAGAAATGATTCTGATGCCATTAAAGGAAAATCATAAGCATCAAAGTTTGAGTCATCATCTAGTAAACTAAGTTGAGAATTTTTTCTTTTCCCTACAAGGCGAAGAGAACTACCTGATCGAATTTTGAGCGATTCTTCACGAATTTTAGGGTCTAATAGAAACATCGAAGGATTGGGATCAGTTGGAGGGGCTCGATCAATCCCCACTTCAACGTGGTATTCAAACTCGCTGTGCTCAACACTTATGATGAGACGTTTGGCTTTATTACCCTTGCGAACACCACTCCATAGAACCGATTCCATTCCTCCTTCTCCTGCAATCGACTCTGCAAATCGACCTAAGGCCAAAGCTTTTAATAAGGCTAAGGCTTTATAACAGTTTGATTTTCCTGCTCCGTTAGAGCCAGAAATCATTGAGATCTTATCAAAATTTAGTTCGAGATCTAAGAGTGATCTATATTCTTGTATACGAACCCGCTTTAGCATTTAAAAAACTTAAAGAAAATTCTACGCAAAAGCAAGTCGGGGCTCAGAGAGTGTTTACTTAACCTTTTATCTCTAACAGCATCTGAGCGTTATTATGGAAACGCTTGAGGAAGAAGAGTAGTCGTTCGACGGCTTCTTCTGGTCTGTGTCCTGCGAGGCCACGCCTGATGAGATGGATCTTGTGTAGAGAGATCTCAGGGAGCAGAAGTTCTTCTCTTCTGGTGCCGGACTTGAAGATATCGACAGCAGGGTAGAGGTACTGCTCTGCCATGCGGCGATCTAGCACGAGCTCCATATTCCCTGTACCTTTAAATTCTTGGAAGATTGCCTCATCGGCACGTGAGTTGGTCTGAATCAGAGCGGTGGCTACGATGGTGAGTGAGCCTGCGGTTCTGGTGTTACGTGCAGCTGCAAAGAGCCTACGTGGAGTTTCTAATGCTCCTGCGACGATACCTCCTGACTGATAGCCTTTGCCTTTGGACTGTTTGTTACCATTCATTTGGTAATTATAAGCACGAGCGAGGCGAGTGATGGAGTCCATGAGGACGAATACGTGCTCGCCAGCCTCGACGAGTCGCTTAGCACGGTCGATGCAGAGTTCTGCCATGCGACAGTGATTGCGAGCTCCTGAATCGTTAGATGAGGAAAAGATTTCTACATTTGGTAGGCGACGTTTAAAGTCTGTGACCTCTTCGGGACGTTCATCCACTAAGAGGACGATGAGTTTCATCGTGTCTTCGTGGTTTTCTAAAATAGCTTCTGCTATATCCACGAGGATGGTGGTCTTTCCTGAACGGGGAGGGGAGACGATTAAGCCACGCTGGCCTCTTCCGATAGGAGCGATGATATCAATCACACGAGTGGTGAATTTATCTGAAGTGGTTTCTACCGAGATACGTTTATCAGGATTGATAGCCTTGAGTTCATCAAAATGAGGGAACATCTTGGCTTTCTCTGGATCGTATCCATTGACGTTAGTAATCTCTACAAGTTGTGGGCCTCTTGGACCTTCTTTGGAGAAACCGGTGATCCATGCACCGTGGCGAAGGCCATTTTTACGCACGAATTCAGGAGTGACGAAAACGTCTGTGCGACTTTGTTCCCACTCTTTTTCCTGCACACGAATAAAACCAAATCCTTTAGGTGCAAGTTCAAGCATCCCATTCACCGCTACAGGATCACCCTTAAGCTCGATAGGTTTCTTCTCTTTTTTCTCCTTATAGTTTTTGTTATGATTATTCCGATTATTTTTAGGATGTTTCTTTTTCCCTTCGAAATTTTTGTTTCTATCCGGGCGTCTTTGTTTTTGATCTCTATCTCTATCTCTATCTTTATGACGAGATGATTGAGCATTACGCTGAGAGTTTCTATGCTCACCTCTAGGTTTGTCTTGCCTGTCCTCGTTTCTTTCCTTGGGAGAGGCGTGTTGCTCGGACTCTTGAATCGAGTTGTTAGACTGTGGTGTAGAGACGGGCTTTAGCTGCACATTATCTTGCTTGGGAGCATCACTTGTTTCAGACGGAGCTGAGTCTTGAGCTTTTGGCGTTTTCTTGGCCACCTTTTTAGCTGCCTTCTTCGTAGCCTTTTTAGCTGTTTTTTTAGTCGCCTTTTTCGCTGCCTTTTTCTTGGCTGCAGGTGCGTCTGATTGAGCAGATGAATCATTCATCTGTGTTTCGTCTGATGTATCGTTACTCATGTGTAAGTGATAGTTTACTACAGAATAAGCCCGTAAATGGAGCTCTGCAGGTCTTAGCGCGAATGAGAAAGAGACAAACCTCGCGAAAAAAATGGAACGGTTGGTTAAGGATTAATCCTCATGCACAGAAGAGTGCAGGTCGCTAAGACGGGCTACTTCTGTCAAAAACTGAGGGATTTGCAACTATTTTCTGTAAATGGTCTTGATTATCTAGATTCTTAGACGATTTTACCTCTTATAAACGCTTATAATAGTGAATGAAATTTAATAAGAAAACATCTCTACTACTCCCGTTTTTTCTTATCCTTTCAGGCTTTAGTCATGCACAGGAGAAGATTAACTCGCTCGAAGATCTAAAAAAACTTCAATCTCAGGTGAAAGAAGTAGTCGCCAAAAATATGGAAGTGACAGTGTCCGTATTCACCTCGCGCGGAGGTTCTGGTTCGGGTGTTATTGTTTCTGAAGAAGGTTTGATATTAACCGCTGCGCATGTGGTCGAAAAATCAGAGACCGTAGATATTATTTTTCCTGACGGAAAGACACAAAAGGCAAAGGTGCTTGGCTATAATAAGTCTAAGGACATTGCGATGTGTGAGATGGTGGATAAGGGGCCATGGAAGTTTGCTGAACTTAGAGAGTCTTCAGATCTTAAGATTGGCGAGTATATGGTCGCGATGGGGCATGCAGGTGGATTTGATGCGGTGAGGACCCCTCCAGTTAGATTTGGGCGTGTGTTAGCAAAAAGGACAAACTATTTCGTCACTACAGATTGCACACTCATCGGTGGTGACTCTGGTGGGCCACTGTATGATTTAGAAGGAAAGGTAGTGGCCATCCATTCTAACATTGGAAACGACTGGAAGATTAATAATCATGCCGGGGTATCTGGTTTTAAAGTGGATTGGGAGAGAATGAAAAAAAGCGAGCGTTGGGGGAAGCTTAGTGTGAACCCTATGTGGAATCCTGATAGCCCAGCGATGGGGATCGCCATGGGCCGTTCGATAGCTGGTGGAGTATTTATTGCCGATGCGTTTGCTGATGGTGCAGCGGCTAAAGCTGGAATAAAAAAAGGAGATATCATTCTGAAATTTAATGGCGCTAAAGTGCCTACCTCTGATGTGTTAGTAGATAAAATACTAAAGCAAAATGCAGGCGATAAAGTCTCTGTGACGATTCGTAGAGGAGATAATATCTTCCGACATGAATTAGTATTAGGAAGAAGAGAAGAGTTACCAAATCAAAGACGATAGAAAAATGAAAAGAACAAAGTGTTTTTTAAGCGTATTTACAGGCTTGAGTTTGGTTATACCGACATTGGCTCAGACTAATTACCCTCAAGGTATTGAGAAAAAGGATATCCTCCATTTATCTCAGCAAGAGCTAGACATTGTCGTGCAGGTGAATCCTGTAGCGCAGACTCTCTCAAGCCATGTTGTATCGATCCAGGTGCCTACAGCAGAAGGATGGAAAGTGATCGGACTAGGAACGGTTACGGAAAAAGGGATCATTACCAAGTGGTCAGAAATAAAACCTTTTATTGGAGGTGCTGTAATAGCTTACCCGGAAAAACCATCCGTTCACTTAGAACTTAAAGGGGTGTATGAAGAGTATGATTTAGCTCTGCTAAATAACAGTCAGAATCTTCCAGCAATAAAAATGGAGAACTTTGCCAAGGCTGATTTAGGTGACTTCGTGATGTTGGCTGGACCTGAGCAGGTGAGAGGATTCGGAGTGATCAGTGTTAAAGAACGTTCTTTAAAAGAACAGGATAAGGGGTTTTTAGGAATTAGAATGGATTTTGAAGACCAGACCAGTGCTGGTGTGTTATTAATCGATGTAGTGTCTGAAACAGGAGCCTCCCGTGGAGGGCTAAAGAAAGGAGATCGCTTGCTGAGTATTGACCGAACAGAGACGAATTCAATGATCGAGGCAAGATCAGTGATTCAGAATCTAAAACCAGGGCAGCAAATAAAGGTCGAAGTCCAGAGGGCTGGCGAAATTCTAACAAAATCTATTGTCTTAGGAGCACGCGAAAATGAACGCCGTTTTCCTGCTGCGCGACTCAATCAAATGGAGCGTATGGGAGGAGGTGTGAGTCAAATTAGGAATAACTTTCCTAGCTCTATCCAGACGGACATGCAGCTGAGTAAAGAAAATATGGGAGCTCCTCTGGTCGATCTTGAGGGGAATTTTGTAGGCGTAGCTCTTTCTAGAAGTAGAATCAAAACCCACGTCATACCAGCGGATGATTTAGCTGCATTACTAAAGAAAAAACCACAGCAGTTAGCTCCGCCTTTAGTGCCAGAGCAGGCAGCGCGACAGGGGATTCATGACCGAAGAGTGATCCCATTACCTGAGCAAAATTCTCCTCAGCGTGAGGAGACTAGAGCTAGAATGAAGCAACTGCAGGATGCACTAAAAGCTCTCGAACAGTCGCTTCAAAAGCGCTAAAGGGAGGCAATTAATGGCGCCTGCGGACATTTCTGTGGGATCTTTGGCGATAATCTGAGTGACCGTGTGAAGAGTGCTTTCTATCGTTGTGCCTACTTACTGCATAGATAGCTCCTCCGACGACTGCGGCTCCGACAATGAGAGGCACGGCGGAGTCGATTCCATCGGAGTGGTAGCCACCTCCATACGCTTGACCATGATGAATGGGGGCGCAAGATGCCATAATTCCACAACATGCGAGGGCGGCTGCGGACTTTGTGAGCGTATTTTTGTAATCCATACCTAGTAGACGAGAGCATTGAGAATTTTATTCAGTAATTTTTTCACTTTTCAGAGAAAGGCTCGAAGAGTATAGCATAGGCATGTCTGAAGATAAACGTGGGCTGACCATGCTGGGAACCAGTGAAATGTCGATTCCCTCCTCGCCTGAGCAAGCGACGCTAGAAAAATTTGAAAATATAAGAGCTGGGAGAGGCTACCTTATTCGTCTGAGCTGCCCAGAGTTTTCCTCGCTTTGTCCCGTGACAGGACAGCCAGATAGTGCGTGTATTTTGATTCGCTATATCCCGAATAAATTCTGTGTGGAAACAAAATCTTTAAAGTACTACATGGCATCTTATCGAAATACGAAAATGTTTAATGAAGAGGTCGTGAATACGATCTTAGACGATTTAGTAAGTCTGCTAGATCCTAAAGAGATATACATCTCCGGGGAGTTTGGCGCACGCGGTGGGATTCAGTTGACCTGTGAAGCTGCGTATCCAGAGATTGAGTCCTTATGAAGGTTGCCGTCCTTTTAAGTGGAGGGATGGACTCCGTGGCAGCTCTTTACCAAGCGCGTGAGGAGCACGAAGTCGTATCCACACTTTCCTTCGACTATGGCTCTAAGCATAACCATAAGGAAATCCCTTTTGCTGAGCATCATAGCGCCTTACACGGGATTATACACCATCGTATCCCACTGCATTTTGTGAATGACTTGTTTCAGTCGGACTTACTAAAATCTGGAGGAGAGGTTCCCGAGGGGCATTATGCAGCAGAGAATATGAAAAAGACGGTGGTGCCTTTTCGGAATGGCATCATGCTCTCGATCGCTGCAGGGGTGGCGGAGAGCGATGGAGCAAAAGGGATCGTCATCGCTGCACACGCGGGAGATCATGCAATCTACCCTGATTGCAGAGCCTCCTTCATGGAGAGTATGGCTGCAGCTATACGTACAGGGACTTATGCAGAAATAGAGTTACTCAGGCCCTTTATTGGGATGTCGAAGGCGCAGATTGCAGCGCGTGGAGCAGAGCTGGGCGTGGACTTTTCACAGACATGGTCTTGTTACAAAGGTGGGGACATCCATTGTGGAGCGTGTGGGACGTGTATTGAACGACGTGAAGCATTCATGGAAGCGGGGGTGAAAGATCCTACAGAGTATAGAGACTTACCTGAGATTCCGTCGGCGCCATGTGTCAGCTAAGCATTAGGCAGATCTCTCCAAGTGATTGGATAGCCGCCTGGAACCAGCAAGAAAACGCGCCTTCCTTTGCCCTGTTAGATGCGTGGATGTCTGATGTCTGTCATCCGCTAAAAGAATGGGTAGCTGGGGATGAGAGTGTTTTACTACATATACCAGCAGGAGCCACAGCTGAAACGATAGAGGCCTGGTTTGATCTTAGGTATAAAGAGTCTAACATGGAGGCTCAATTACATAGCATTCCAGTTATGTTTGATGGCCCAGATTTGGCGGAAGTCGCAGCATGGTTTAAGCTATCTGAACAGGCGTATATTGAGCGCGTCTGTGCGGGGGCTCTACAGGTGAAGTTTATGGGTTTTGCTCCAGGCTTTGGCTACATGACGGGATTAGATGAGGCCGGTATCCCTCGGCGGAGTAATCCAAGGAAGAGAATGCAAGCTGGTGCGGTAGCTGTTGCAGCGGGGTATGCGAGTATTTATCCTATCGCTAGTCCAGGAGGTTGGAACTGGATAGGAAATACAGAGCTTGAGTTAGTGGACATAGAGCGGGAAAGTTTTTTGTTCGCTCCTGGAGATCGAGTGAAATTTGTAGAAGTTTAAATGAAACGTGGAATCTCTATCACTGCCGCATCCATGCCGTTAGGTTTTCAAGACCAGGGGAGAAGGGGCTTGCGTCGTTTTGGGGTGCCTCATGGTGGTGTGATGGATCTTGTGAGTGCGAAGATGGCGAACTTACTAGTAGGAAATTACGGAAACCAAGTGCTGTTAGAATACGCATACGGCGGAATCACATTAGATTTTTTTGAAGATCTCTACCTTTCTGTCGTTGGGGCAGGAGGGATAAATAGATCGCGTCTTTATGTAGCAGGGGAGCAATTAACGATTCCTATTGTAGGGGACTGCACGTGGGGATACATCGCCGTTTCTAGAGGGTTTCTAACGGAAGAAGTGTTTGGTAGTGCCTCTTCGAATGCTCGTGCTGGATGGGGAGGGGATCTTGGGAAAGGATCTTTGTTAGAAGTAGATAACTATCTGCACCCACAAGATTTCAAAATGAAAAAGTACCCGACACTCGATTGGATGAAGAGTAATTTTTGTAGTGAACAAGTTCTAAGGGTGGCTTCAGGGGGAATGTTTAAGCCGGATGAGGAGAGGCTTTTTTTGAGTAAGACTTGGAAGGTGTCTAACTTGATAGATCGATCTGGATACCGACTAGAAGGGAAAGTCATACCACATTCTTTAGAAATAAAAAGTGGCCCGGTGGTAGAGGGCGCAATTCAAATGACACCAGATGGACAAGCGATTGTCACCATGCCAGATGGACCTACAGTGGGTGGCTATCCTGTGATAGGGTATATTCATCCAGAGGATGTGAGGGTGCTTGCTCAGCGTTTACCGGGGGCACCTGTAAGATTTAAAGCTTATGATTTTAACGAACTGTGATTTAGGAGAGTGGGAAACTACTGAGGAGACTCAGTGGTTGATGGAGCGTATTCAACTCGCCAATGTTGCCTGTGGCTGGCATGCAGGATCCCCTGAGCAAATGATGCTCTGTGCCGAGCTAGGGCAGCGCTATGGAGTGAAGTTGGGAATGCACCCAGGAGTGAGAGAGAATAAGGGAAGGGGTGAGTTAAAAAATTTCAGTGTGTGTAATTTTTATGATCATCTGGAGGCTCAGCATATTATGTTTGAGAAATATATCGGAGAGGTGAAGTACATCAAACTGCATGGCAGTCTTTATCACCTCTCAGAGAGTCGTGAAGATATCACAGAGGCATTGTTAGAATTTGCCTATTCAAGTAAGCTGAAAGTCATCGCTCTAGCAGGTGGATCAGTATGGAAGAACTCTGCGAAGGCTGGAGTGGAATGCTTAGCCGAAGCTTTTCTAGATAGGCACTACCTTCCTAACGGGCAGCTTGTGGCACGGGATAAAGAGGGTGCAGAGCTAAAGACGGTAGAAGAAATAGAGAATCGCTGGTCGCTCCTTCAAAATTCTGGACAGATTGAAGCACAAGACGGTTCAACGCTTAAGCTACAGGTCGATACTGTCTGTGTGCATTCAGATTCCGTATTATGCAGAGAAGCGATTGAGCTTTTTAGAAGGGATAAATAATTTAGAGCGACACATGACTGTCGGCATCTGTCATCAGATAGAGGGCAAAGGTGCCTAACCAATGCTCGCCTTCATAGCTACCGCTTTCCATCTGTTTTAATCCCGCTTGTTCGTGAAGCTGCGCAGCATTGAGAAGTTGCTCTTTTGCTACGCTTGTTAGGTTTTGAGCGATGCTACGCATAGCCCATGCTCTGCTGAGGTTAAGTCCAACGAGGTGCACTAAATGTCCATCATCGAGAGTGTGCACAGTGACGGGTTGCAGTAAGTTTCCTGCTTCGCCATTGCTTAGCTGAGGTAGAAAGGAAGTGAACCAATTTTGAAACTCAGGTTCAGACAAGACGCGGCGCATCAGATTTGCCTCATTCAAACCAGAGGAGAAAAAGTCATTGCCGCTAGGCTCATAGGCAATGGGGTAGTTTGTGTCTTTCTGGTAAAAAGTGAGAGCACGTTCGCAGAGTAATTTTTCAAAGTCACTGTCACCTGTCGCACGTGCCCAGTCGAGCATTTGAGAGATAGGAAAGGAAGACTCGGGGTGGAAGCCGCAGCGGACGGGCCACTCTAGCTTAGGCAGATAATTTTTCGCATGTTTAACAATGGCTTGTTCGATCCCTGCGTACCCTGAGCACCACACCTCAGCTCCGTTTAGCTCTCTTAGCTCCATCCCTAAGCGCAGTGCCCATGCCCAGCCATACATGCGCTCAAAACTGGGGTTGTTCTCTAAATGATCGGCCTCTGCCTGAAGGGCATCAGAGTTAAATTTTCTGTCTAAAGCAGCACGGATTTTTTCTGCAGAGGAAAGCTGTGGAAGCACACGGAGTAATCGCACTAAACTCCAATGTGCATGCACAGAGGAGTGCCAGTCGTAATGGCCATAGAAAACTGGGTAGAGTTCCTTAGGGCGTTTGACATCCGTTAAGTCCTCCATGACCACTCCTGGCTTATTAGGAAACTCACGCTCTAAACCTGATAGTGCTAAGTGTGCTATTTTTTCTGCTAGTGCGTTATTTACTCGGGCCATCACGCTGTAGAGTATTGAGGAGATGTGAGGGGAAATCAAATGAATAGGGCGCAAATTATAACAGTAGTTGCCCTTGCTGTAGGGAAAAAATGGTGTATAAATAAAGGGAATAAATAATTCTACAATGACAGCTTACCCATTTGATTTAGACCGTTATGACGGCCGCATGAAATACCGAAGATCAGGAAAAAGTGGATTAAAACTCCCAGTTATTTCCTTAGGACTTTGGCATAATTTTGGAGATGTTGACGACCAATCGACGGCGCAATCGATTTTAAGAGGAGCATTCGATGCAGGTATCACGCACTTTGATTTAGCCAATAACTATGGACCTCCTTCAGGTTCAGCAGAGTCTAATTTTGGAAAACTATTTAAGCAGGACTTTACTGCGCATCGACATGAGCTAGTGATTTCTACCAAGGCGGGCTACCTAATGTGGGACGGACCTTACGGAGAATGGGGATCACGTAAATATATACTCAATTCCTTAGAGCAGTCCTTGCAGAGAATGCAGATGGATCATGTGGATATTTTTTATCACCATCGACCAGATCCAGATACGCCTCTAGAAGAATCTATGGGTGCTCTTGCCACTGCGGTGCAACAAGGCAAGGCACTCTACGCAGGGATTTCTAACTATCCTGCAGATCAAGCTGCTGAAGCCTTTCGGATACTTCAAGAGATGGACACCCCGTGCCTGATTCACCAGCCGCGTTATTCGCTACTAGATAGGAGTATAGAAAATGGCTTAACAGAAGTGCTGGATACACATGGAGTCGGCTGCATCACCTACTCACCACTTGCTCAAGGGCAGCTTACTAACCGTTACTTAGAAGGAATCCCAAGTAATTCCCGAGCGGGTAAATCGAGCGGATTCTTAAAAGAATCAGAAGTGAAAGGCAATATAGGGCAAATACGCAATCTTCTGCCGATTGCTGAGGCTAGAGGGCAAAGCTTGGCTCAGATGGCATTGGCATGGACCTTGGCAAACCCTACAGTGACCTCAACACTAATTGGTGCGAGTAGTATTGAACAACTAAAGGAAAACCTTCAGTGTTTAAAAAATTTAGATTTCTCAGCTGAGGAAATGACCAGAATCAATTCCAGTTTTATAAAAGTATGAAAATAATGACTATGCTTAGTCTGTTCTTGTTGGCAAGTCCACTCGGTGCAGAAAATAAAGCTAAGATAAAGGAGGTGAAACTGTGGGCTGAGAGCGTTCCCTCGTTCCCTAAAGCTTATCAACACAAAGATTTTACAAAAATTGATGCGAGACGTATAACAAATATAAGTGAACCATTCATGCGTATCTTTCCAGCAAAGGGGATGCCCACAAAGAAGGCAATGGTGATTTTACCGGGTGGGGGATATAGTTTTCTAGCACATCAGCATGAAGGTGATGTAGTAGCGAAACACTTTGCCGCACAGGGGGTGACTTGCTTCGTGGCGTGTTACCGCGTCACGAATGGTAAGCAGAAAGCATATCAATTTCCAGGGCCCTTACTCGATGCTAGACAGGCGATAAAGATGGCTAAGGAGTCTGCTGAAACTTATGGATTTGACCCTGAGCAAGTGGGCGTAATGGGATTTTCCGCAGGTGGGCACCTCGCTTCTCTATGTGGCACCCTTTATGATAAGAAATTCGAGCATGAGACAGCATCAGATTTTACTGTGAAACCAGCCTTCGTAGCGTTGATATACCCAGTGGCCTCAATGTTAGCTCCGACAACTCACAAGGGATCAAAAAAATCTTTGTTAGGTTTAGACCCTAGTCCTGAGCTAGTTCGCCTAGCTTCTCCAGAATTGAATGTGCAGAAAAATGTCCCACGCTTATTCATCGCGCATGACCGTGGTGACCCCGTTGATGCTCAGCTTTCTATCAATCTAGCAGAAGCTTGGAAAAAAGCGGGAGGCGATACTGAACTTCACATTTTTGAGGGTGAAAAGCATGGCTTTGGTCTGGCGCAGCGTGGAAAGACAGAGGCAGAGCACCCAGCGAATGCATGGCCAAAACTCTTTGCTCAATTTCTTAAAGCTCAAGAGAAAGAATAAATCGATTTCTAATGGTGCTGGATAGGTGGGGATAATCGAGCAAAGGTGCTTGAATACTTACAGAAACTGAATTACTTCATTGGGCATGGCAAAAGTTTTGGTTGGGCTTTCAGGAGGGGTAGACTCAAGTGTCGCTGCAGCATTAATGCTAGAGCAGGGGCATGAAGTGGTGGGGGCATACATGAAAAATTGGATCAATGCCGATGGCTTACCAGGCGACTGCCCATGGGAAGAGGATGTGAATGATGCCCATGCGGTAGCAGAGAAATTAGGGATAGAGTTTCGTGTGGTGGACCTCATCACTCAGTACCAAGAGAGGATTGTCGATTACCTGTTAGAGGGATACCGAAGTGGGATCACTCCGAATCCAGATGTTTACTGTAACCGTGAAATGAAGTTCGGCGTGTTTCTTGATTACGCTTTGGAGCAGGGCTTCGAGTATGTGGCAACGGGACATTATGCACGCAGGCGAGAAATGGCAGATGGATCGGTGTCAATTATCCGAGGTGCTGACCCGAACAAAGATCAAAGCTATTTCTTGTCGCTCATGCAGCAGCATCAAGCAAAGCATGCCTTATTTCCTGTAGGAGAAATGCTGAAACCTGAGGTGAGAAAAAGTGCGGAAGCGTTTGATCTGCCAACGGCGAAGAAAAAAGATTCACAAGGCATCTGCTTTATTGGAAATGTGAAAATGTCAGATTTCCTCAGGCATTACGTGCCGGATAGTCCAGGAGACATTATCGATGTCTCTGGGAAAGTGAGAGGACAGCACAAAGGGTTACATCTTTATACCCTCGGCCAGAGAAAAGGCCACGGTGTTGCATCTCCAAAAGAAGGCGTCGCATTTGTAGTCGTAGGGAAAAATAGTGACAAAAATCAACTTATAGTGGGCTTTGAGGAAACGAGCACACGTGGACTCTACACACGTAACTGCGTGGTTGGCTCACTTTCCTGGGTCAATAAACCTGTGGACTCGATAAGAACTATAGAGGCCCAGCCACGCTATAGAGCACAAGGCGAAAAGGTAGAGGTAGAGCCTCTGGAAGAAGGAAAGTTGAAAGTGACTTTTGCGAAAGAGCAACGTGCGCTTACACCCGGACAGATCTGCGCCTTCTATGAACAAGGCGAGCTGTTAGGCGGAGGTGTGTTTGAACAAATTGGCTAATCTTCAATACGTCTCTCACTATTCTCGAAGCGCATGAGCCCTTTAATGAAGGTCAGCGGGATTTCTCCCGTGGCTCCGTTACGGTTTTTAGCCAGATTAAGAGCGGCAACTCCATCTGCCTCTTGGCGTTCTTCTTCACTGTCTGCGTAGTAAGCACTACGGTAGAGAAGGCCGACCATATCTGCATCTTGCTCGATCGATCCCGATTCACGTAAATCTGACATCCTTGGAGCACCACCAGTTCTGCTTTCTGGTCCACGGTTCAACTGAGCGAGCACAAGGATCGGGACATTGAGTTCTTTTGCGAGACCTTTGAGGCCAGCTGAAATTTCTGCAATTTCTCGTTCACGTGAGTTCTGCGCCTGTTTTGAGGTAGAGCGCATCAACTGAAGGTAATCGATGGCGATCAGTTGGATGTCTTCGTCTTTTTTCTTACGGCGAGCTTTTGCTCTTAATTCGGAAATGGATATCCCCGCCGTGTCATCGATGAAGAGCTTGGACGCTGCGACCTCCTCGGCAGCAGCTTTAATCCTACGGAGGTCATCTTTACTGGGTTTCCCAGTTTTAAGTTTAACGATCTCAAACCGCGCTCTTGCAAAGAGCAGACGTTGGACAATTTGCTTAGAAGTCATCTCACAGGAAAACACCATGGTAGGGAGGTCTTGAGTGAGGCAGATGTCCTCGACAATGTTCATCATGAAAGAGGTCTTACCCATCGATGGACGTGCGGCGACGACGAACATTTCCCCTCCTTTGAGACCTCCTGACATGGAGTCTAAGATTTTGTATCCTGTCCCGATCCCAAGCGGCTGATCACCATTAAGGATAAGTTGCTGGAGGTCCTCCATCACTGCCTGCACATTGGTTTGGAGTGAAGCTTCAGTTTCCTCCTCTGCACCTTCTCGGATCGCAAAGACATTTTGCTCTACTTCATCGAGTAGGGAGGCGACCTCTTCCTGATCTTCATAGGCACGATTGATCGCTTCGGAGCATTTAGAGATGATCGAGCGGAGAATGTGCTTCTGCTTCACAATATCGAGGTGGTGCTCGAAGTGGGCAGGCGTGGTGGAGTATGAGTAAATCTCCGTGAGGTAGGACGTACCGCCAATTTTATCGAGCAGCCCTCTGTCCATGAGCTTTTGGTTTAACCCGACGAGTTCGACACTCTCGTTTTTATCCTGCATTTCACGGATCAGGTCATAGAGTTCACCGTGGGAGGGGTTGTAGAAAATATCTCGAACCAGCCCTTTTTCCTCTGCTAAACCAATGTAATTAGCTGGGTCTTGGAGCATCGAACTGAGGATACTCTTCTCTGGGCCAACTGCATTTGGAAGCGAACGCAGGCTTGAAGCTTCAAGTTCTTGCGCTTTTTGAAGAGAAATTTCTTCGCGAGTGATTTTAGGCTTATTAGAAGTGTTGGCAGACATGGTCGATAGGCGTTGGAGAGGCAGACTAAGCAGCTTCAAGAGAGAAGACAAGAATCCAAAAACACGAGTTCCAAAAAACTTCAAAACATTGTGAATATGTTAATAACACGCGATCCAAAATTCTCAATTCAGTCTTGCATTGGCTCTCCTACGCACTAAGAAAAAGGTGCTGGCGGAGAGCCTCGCTAGCACCATTTATTATGAGCGAAGAAGGAAAGAAAGATTTTATCCGTGAGATTATTGCTGAGGATTTAGCCACGGGGAAACATGAAACCACGATCACACGCTTTCCTCCTGAGCCGAATGGGTATCTACACATTGGTCACGCGAAGGCGATTTGCCTGAGTTTTGGTATCGCTGAGGAGAATGCTGCCTCGGGCGCACGCTGCCACCTTAGGTTTGATGACACCAATCCCGCAAAAGAGGATGTGGAATATGTGGAGAGTATTAAGAAGGATGTGGAGTGGTTAGGCTTTGATTGGGGAGAGCACCTGTACTTCGCCAGCGATTACTTTGATTTTTTCTACACTTGCGCAGTTGATTTGATTAAACAGGGAAAAGCTTATGTGGATTTACAAAGCGTGGATGAGGTGCGTAAGAACCGTGGGAATGTGAATACACCTGGGATTAATAGCCCACAGCGTGACACCTCGGCGGAAGAAAATCTTGCCCTCTTTGAGAAAATGAAAAACGGGGATTTTGAAGAAGGTGAGGCCATCCTTCGCGCGAAGATCGACATGAGTTCTTCAAACATGAATATGCGTGACCCTGTTCTCTACCGTGTACTTCATGAGACGCACCACCACACCGGGGACACGTGGAAAATTTACCCCATGTATGACTTTGCGCATCCTTTGGAGGATGCCAAGGAGGGGATCACCCATTCCTTATGCACGCTTGAGTTTGAAGAGCATCGCCCGTTCTACGAATGGACAATCGAGCACTGCCCTGTGCCCTCCGCACCACGTCAAATTGAGTTTTCTCGATTGAACCTTAACTACACAGTGATGAGTAAGCGTAAGGTTTTAGAGCTGGTCACAGATGGCGTAGTTTCTGGATGGGATGACCCACGCTTATTAACGATCTCTGGATTACGCCGACGTGGTTACACAGCAGAGTCGATCCGTAATTTCTGCCATAAATTAGGAGTGACGAAGTTTAAGGGAATGACTGACATGTCTGTGTTAGAGTTCGAGATCAGGCAGCAGCTTAATAAAATTGCCGACAGAAGAATGACCGTGCTTGATCCTATCAAAGTGACGCTGACCAACTGGGATGCAGACCGTGTAGAGGAAATGGCGGTGGTGAATAACCCTGAAGATGCGTCTGCAGGTTCCCGTCAGGTGTCCCTAGGAAAGCATTTGTTCATTGAGCGTGATGACTTTATGGAAGATCCTCCGAAGAAGTTTTTCCGTCTCGGTGTGGGGAGATCAGTAAGACTCAGAGGTGGCTATATCATCACCTGTAATGGGGTCGAAAAAGACGCCGATGGGAATATCACAGAGCTACTCTGTGAGTATATACCAGACACGGTAGGAAAGAATGCTCCTGAGGGGATTAAGTGTAAGGCTGCAATCCACTGGGTAAGTATGGCTCACGGAGAAGATGCTGAGGTCCGTATCTATGACCGTCTTTTCACAGAGGAGAACCCAGATGCGCATGAAGATGGCTTCAGAGCCTGTATCAATCCCAATTCTTTGAGCATTAAGCAGGCAAAGGTTGAACCTATGCTCGCTGAAGTAGAGCCAGGGTACCATTGCCAGTTTGAGCGTATTGGCTACTTCTGTGCCGACTTAATAGACCATGAAAAGGGCGGTAAGCTTGTCTTTAATAAGACAGTGGGGCTGAAAGATTCTTGGAAAAAATAGAGCCTAGGGCAGCTTCCA
>JALZVA010000120.1 GCA_023301335.1 Akkermansiaceae bacterium | reverse complement strand
GAGAAGGTCGCAAGAAAATCGACGTGGCTAATAAGTGCATCTGAAACTGTATTGGCTGGAATCTTCCCTGGCCATTTAATGATCATGGGGACGCGGTGTCCGCCTTCCCATGCACCAAATTTAGAGCCTAGTAGCTCGCCGTTAATAGGGTGGCCTTTTTTCACAGCACGTTGTCCTTCATGGTTAAGCATGCCCCCATTATCACTGGTGAAGATGACGATAGTGTTTTCTGAGAGGCCTTGCTTTTCTAAGGTTTGCATGAGCTGGCCTGTCATCCAGTCGAGCTCATGCGTGAAGTCTCCATAATCGCCTACTTTACTTGTACCGACAAATTGTTCGTCAGGAGTAAATGGGTGGTGGATATTTGTAGTGGAAAGCAGGAGGAAAAATGGTTGCTGCTTATTTCTTTCCTCGATCCATTTGATGGATCTCTCGGTGAGGTTTACTCCAATCTTGGAATCGACATAAAGATCATGCGCTTTTTTCCCTCCGCCAATTCTCCCTGCACCTTTACCTTCCATTACTTTGGTGTGCGTAACGCCGCCAGTTTTGATAGGGTCAGCAGGGTCGAGCCCTAGCACCTTGTGGTTTTCAACATAAACGAATGGGGAGACACTGTTAGCACAAGGAATGCCATAGAAGTAATCGAATCCTAGCTCTAAAGGGCCAGGTTTAAGAGTGCCGTTCCAGTCTGGTTTGTTTTCACCCAAGCCAAGATGCCATTTTCCGAAGAAGGCAGTTTGGTAACCTGCAGTTTTTAAGAGAGAAGAAATGGTCTCACGATCGGTATCGATACTTAGTGCTCCGCCGTTAGTGATGGGTCCCCAGAAATTTTTTCGATGTGGGTAGCGGCCTGTCATTTTACCATAACGGGAGGGAGAGCAAACGGCAGAGGCTGAGTGAGCGTCGGTGAATTTACGCCCTTCTTTTGCGAGCTTGTCGATATGAGGAGTGTTTAAGAGAGTCGCACCGTAGGAGCTGAGGTCTCCGTAACCAAGGTCATCAGCAAACACGAGTACGATATTAGGCTTCTGTTCTTCAGCGAAACTTGTGCTAAGAACGAGAGCAGAGAGAAATAGAGTAGTGTTAAATAGATTCATGAACTAGCGATTAGGTTTTGTTTTTGTAGGACGCTTAAACTCTGTTTTAGCTTTACCTTTCTCTTCCGCTGAGAGCTTGTCCCAATCTTGTGATTGGTTTGTGAGAATAGGGACTTCAGGAAAGAGGGTGCCAGTGGGCCTTTGTTCAGATCCACGCTGCATGAACTCACCTAATGTCTTACGGGCCTCTTCTGCCAGTGCTGTCATTTGAGTGACCATCTCTGGATGTGAGGAGGCGTGATTGATTTTTTCAGCTTTTTCAGTGGTGATATTGAAGAGCATAGGTTTGGTTAGAGGCTTGTATGTCCTGGGGAATTGCTCCCAGAAGGGGACCTGCTTCTTTTCACGAGGGAGGTGTAGTTTCCAGTCTCCTACGCGGATAGCTTGGAGATTTTCGCAGTTATAATAGTAAAATGGGGCATCTGCTGAGCGTGAGATTTCTTTACCTGAGAAAAGAGGCGTTAAGCTTACACCATCAAATTTTCTGTCAGTTGGCATAGTCGCTCCCATGACTTTAGTAAGAGTTGGGAATAGATCCATGGCTACAGCAGGAGTCGTTATTTCTCCTGTAGCTGGGATAGTTCCTTTCCAGTACATGATAAAAGGGACTCTGTGGCCTCCTTCCTTAGAAATATATTTTGTTCCACTATAGGGTGCAGCATACTTTTGATTGAGAGGGCCATTGTCAGATGCAAAAATAATGAGAGTGTCCTCTAGAATATTATTTTCTTCGAGAGCCTTAATCATTTCACCGAAACTCCAGTCACATTCTTGGATGATGTCTCCACGGGTACCACCTTTGGAAGATCCTTTGAATTTCTTGCCTGGGAGGAAAGGCGTGTGGGGATAATTATGTGCGTAATAGATGAAGAATGGCTTATCCTTGAATGTGTTGATTTGTTTTACCAAACGTTCTGTGTAGAGAGTTGTTAGTTTCTCTAGCGGAGTTTCTTTATAAATGACTTCTTTCTCATCGCGAAAAACTTTGCTGTGGCCCATGTTTTCGGAGGCTCCATAATAGTGATCAAAGCCTTGGTGGTAGTAGGAGAATGCTTCTTGTGAACCGAGGTGCCACTTACCGATGAGAGAGGTGGTGTAACCCTGAGACTTCGCTTGTTCTGCAATAGTGATCTCATCATTGTGAAGGCCAAGAAACCAATGCGCTTCACGCTTTGGGTTGATTCCCATGTAGAGGCCAGCACGCTGTGGGTAAGCTCCTGTGAGGAAGGCTGCTCTGGAGGGAGAGCAGATAGAGGCTGCCGCATGAAAATCTGTAAACTGCATGCCTCCAGAAGCTAGGCTATCAAGATGTGGAGTAGCTACCTTTTTAGACCCGTAGCAGCTGATGTCACTATACCCCATATCATCCATGAGGATGAAAATAATATTCGGTTTTTTCTCAGCGGAAAAAGCCGATGAGAATAGTGAAAGGGTGAGTAAGATTGTTTTCGCCTTCATGTTTATCCAAAGTGAATTTAAATTAGTTTTTGATGGGAAAAGCTATAGCTAGATCCATTTTTTATAAAATGGCTCAAATTTGTATAATTAGGCTTAGGGGAATGAAACGGAGATAGGCTTAGATTGAATTGTATGGGAGGTGATTGTCTTTTGGTTAGGTAGGTCTTTTCCAATCTTCACAGTGAAGCTCCCTTTTTCGTAGACGGGTAAATTCAAGACTGAGCTTTGTGCTCGGATGGTGTAGAGAATCTCATTAGTGACTTCGTTAACGACCTGAACAACAGGCTTGTCAATCCCCTCTACAGTTATTTCTCCTAGCGTTCCTAAAGGTTTACGCCCGTCATTACTTTGCTGGTCAATGGTGATAGGCCAGCCTGGGTAAGGGGGGTCGCCTTTGGCAATGTTTGCTGTTGATGGCCAATTCTCAAACACTATTTTACGGGTGTTTTTGTTTAAATAGATGAGTGAGTACCCGCTTCCTTTATTTTTATCTTTTTTAGGATTTGCATAGGCACGCATGGTGATTTTGTTGGCAAAGCCGTCGAGGTATTCTCCCGTGAAAGGAAGTGTGTCTGCTGGATTACGGTTGTTCCCAGCTGCGTTATTCTTTGGTACCCAATAGCGAGAGTAGATTGTGTTTACGATGGCGGGAGAGCTGTGACAATACGGGCCGTCATTCCAATTTTCGATACCGTTTTGGAAGGTGACACCGAGATGCTGATCCCCACTGATGTGTGGAGCCCATGCCTTACGGATCAGTCTTAGAGCATGATTTCTTTGGGTTTGAGGCCACCCGTTAGAATCCATGTCAGCGTGTAAACGGGTTTTAATGTTTCCGTGTTGAGTCGCAGCACCAGCGAAAGGGGACTGTGAAAGAACCACCTTCATTTTTGCTCCTGTCCAGTTCTGTCCCCACTCAGCTAGGAATGTATGCTGCCGCTCCCCGAGGAGGACGAGACCTTCTAAATCGATGGATTTGGGGTCATAGTTAGGATTTTTAATATGATCTGGGCGCCGGCCTTGTTGCGGAATTTTGCCAGCAGGGCCACTCTTCCATTTTCTATCTTCTAGTATCGCAAAGCTGACCTCACCGAGGGTCAGGTTGGTATAATAGGTGCCTATCCCTTGTTTTATAGGAGTAGGGTCAAAGGCGTCAGGAAGGTGCCAAGTTTGGCAACGCTCGACCATTTTAACGTATTCTGCTGACAAAACATAGCCTCCATCCGCAGCTCCTGGAATAGTAGAAACCTTACCACCTTCTCCCCAGATGTTAGGTTGACCGACGTCGTGGTCATCGGGGATAGTGATGGTTGGTCTGTTACGCATTAACTCTCGGAATTGCTTGCCGAAGAGTAACCAGGCAGCGGTGTGCTCCTTGTGGTCATAACTTTGGTCACCGGCAAAGAAGACTAAGTCTGGGTCCTTGTGTAAAAGATTTGTCACGATGCTAGCACGGTCGCCACGGTCTTTACGAGAGTTACATGAAAGGCTAGCAAGAGTGATCGTTTCTTTATCGACAGGGTCTTTTCTAACAAGTCCTGAAAACGTAGCCTTTTCACCATGCCTTACACGGTATTGGACATCTTTTGTCTGATCCCAATTTTCCACACGGAAGTGGGCAGACCAGCCTAGCTCATGGATGGTAGCATCCGCTATTTTTTCCCATTTCCCTTCACGCTGAACCTCTAAAATAGTTTCCCTTGTTTCACCCGGTAGAAGTGGATAAAACTGAGCGGTTAGCTTCAGCGTGTTTTGATAGCTTGTATAGAGGGCAAAGCTAATGACCTCCTCACGAGGCACCATGAGATTCATCCAGCTATCCTCCCCAGTGAATGTTTTTTTGTGCCATTGACCAGTAGCCGCAGTATCAACCCCCTTGCCGAAGGGTTGCTCTGATGAAGATTGGGCTGAACAAAGGAAATGACCTAATACTAGGGTGCTAAAAAAGATAAAAGTGGATGAGCTATTCATGAATCGTATTTTTTTGATACGAGAGAATAACGCAGGATGGGACAAAGAACGAGAAATAAAGCAGTTGTGTGTAGCAGTAGAGGGGTGTCTTGAGAAGGAGCTAAGAGATGGTTAATTGGAAATTTGAAACTGATAGCGTGCCGAGCTCTTAGCTTGGCACGATGAGTTCAAACTGCGCGTCATCCAAAGGCTTATAACCGATCGGGAATTTAGCACTCAGTTCAATAAGTACACGCTGCTTAGCTGGGGCGGGAGCTGGGTTTACTCTTACCACCTTTGCTGAGATGACACTAGTGCCTGGTGAGTTAGCCATCGCTTTAACGAGATCATGCGCGAGGTAGCGTGGTGACCAGCCGATGGTGTGATAGCTCTCTGTATGGAGCATTACCGCTATTCCAGTGGGGTTATTGAGCTCTACGGATACATAGAGTTCTTGCCCAGGTTGGAGGGTGTTGATCATGTTTTTCACATCATCATTCGTATGTCTCCAGCCATGTAGGAAAAAGCGTGTGGTGAAACAGCCCTCGTCATTGGTCGTGATGTCTGGAAAGACGTGATACATGTCAGTGACACGATAGCCTCCATCTACGGCCAGCATATCGAGTTTGCCTAGCTCTGGATCTGTAGAGAGCTTTTCTAGATCAATGAGCTTGAGGTAGTTTTGAAACCCCACTCTACCACTAGTCATGGCACGGTTACTAAAAAGCGCGAACAGTTTCTCAGAGGTGTAATGCTTATTAAAATTTGGAAACTCAATGATTGGAGAAAATCCACGCTCCTCTTTGGCCTGTATAGCACCCTTAGTGTATGCAAACTCGTAGCTCTTCTGCGAAGCATCAAGCCTGCCTACCGGATACCATGCTCTGCTCTGGTCATCTTGCCAGGCTAAGAAAAAGCGCCTATTGGTTGTCTGCATGGAGATCATTGAGTTGTCCTAATGTGGCATAAAGTAATTCTCTTGCAAAGTCTTTTGCTAGCGCACTCATCCGTATCTACAGCAGGATCGCTGAGGATAAGTGTCTCAATACGTGCAAGTGCTTGCTCGTACTGATCTTCTGTTTTGATGACGCAAGGTGTCATTAAAAGTTTATTACCACATGGTCTACGGCACCAGCTAAAGGAATAAACTATCTAAG